>CAZZJP010000174.1:0-3895 GCA_964654555.1 uncultured Desulfobulbia bacterium | reverse complement strand
GTCTGCGCGTTGCTGGCCTGGTATCTTATGTGCGTTACCATCTGGGGCGATTCCGGAATTAAACTGCCAGTTGGTAAGCCCTGGATTTAATTCAATTCTAACCGTAACGCGGTGCTTGCAGATATTTGGCAGGCAGCCAACCCATAATTAACCTGCCTGAGTTGCGCGAAATGGCATGATTCATTCCGCGTAGCTCAACACCAGCCATCTAAATAAAGCCAGCAGATCATTTTTTTTTACAGGCCATTATAATTTCTCTTGACAATAAAGCGCAAAGCCAATAGTGTCTTAATTAAGAATTAATCTTACTTAATTATTAAGCGCAATGGCAGACAAAAACCTCGATAAAGAACAGTACGATAACCTCAAAAAAATATGTAATGAGGCTGGAATCAAGCTGACTCATCAGAGACTTGAAATTTTCAAAGAGGCGATGAGGACAAGGAATCATCCATCAGCAGAGACTATCCATAAGCGCTTACAGGCCAAACTGCCAACTATTGCCATCGATACCGTTTATCGAACCCTGGCCACCTATGATGAACTTGGCGTTGTTAAAAAACTGCATCTCATGGGAGAGCGAGCCTTGTTTGACGCTAACCTCGACAAACACCATCATTTCGTATGTACGCGCTGCAAAAAAATAGAAGATATATATTGGCCTGATTTTGACGATACGATGCTGCCTGATAAATTTAAAGCTGTTGGCCAGATTCAATCCCGCCACCTTGAATTACACGGTCTTTGCACCGACTGTCTCCAAAAGACCAATAAATAGGTAAGGGAATACCGGCTTTTTAATTTTTTTTGCCTGCTGATAAGAATTAGTCTTACATAGTAAAGGCCCTGAGATGATACTGATTTTCTAACATCTCATTTCTTTAAAAAATAAAATATATGAGGAGATTGTGTTATGTCGGAAAAGAAAAAATTGACCAATAATGTCGGCGCTCCGGTGGGCGATAACCAGAATGTTCTAACTGCCGGACCACGCGGCCCCATGCTGCTGCAGGATGTATGGTTTCTGGAAAAACTCGCCCATTTTGATCGAGAGGTTATTCCAGAGCGCCGCATGCACGCCAAAGGCTCCGGGGCATACGGTACCTTTACGGTTACACATGATATCAGCCGCTACACCAAGGCCGGAATCTTCTCTGAAATCGGTAAAAAAACAGAATTATTCGCTCGTTTTTCCACGGTGGCAGGTGAAAGAGGAGCGGCCGACGCCGAGCGGGATATTCGTGGCTTCGCCTTAAAATTTTACACGGAGGAGGGTAACTGGGACTTGGTCGGCAACAATACGCCGGTCTTTTTCCTCCGCGATCCCCTGAAATTCCCCGACCTTAACCACGCTGTAAAACGAGATCCAAGAACCAATATGCGGAGCGCTAAAAACAACTGGGATTTCTGGACTTCATTGCCGGAGGCCCTGCATCAGGTGACTATCACCATGAGCGAGCGCGGCATTCCGGCTACATACCGCCATATGCACGGTTTCGGCAGTCACACCTTCAGCCTGATAAACGCCGAAAACGAGAGATTCTGGGTTAAATTCCACTTCCATAGTCAACAGGGCATTAAAAACCTCACCGATGCCGAGGCGGAAATGGTTGTTGGTAAATGCCGTGAGAGCCACCAGAAGGATCTTTATGAGAGTATTGAAAAGGGCGACTTCCCGCGCTGGACCATGTTTATTCAAATAATGCCGGAGAAAGAGGCCGCTAACTGCCCCTATAACCCCTTCGACTTGACTAAAGTCTGGTACAATAAAGACTATCCGCAGATAGAAGTAGGCGTATTTGAGCTGAATCGTAACCCGGAGAATTATTTTGCCGAAGTGGAGCAGTCGGCTTTCAATCCCGCCAATATAGTACCAGGAATAGGTTTTTCTCCCGACAAGATGCTGCAGGGACGACTATTTTCCTATGGTGATGCCCAGCGCTACCGGCTGGGAGTTAACCACCAACTGATTCCGGTTAACGCCCCGCGCTGCCCTTTTCATAATTATCATCGTGATGGTTCCATGCGGGTCGACGATAATCATGGCAGTACAATCGGCTATGAACCAAACAGCTATGGAGAATGGCAGGAACAGCCGGAGGCCAACGAACCACCTCTAAATATTGATGGGGCCGCCCAGCATTGGAACCACCGGGAAGACGATGACTACTTCACTCAGCCGGGCAAACTCTTTCGACTGATGACTTCCGAGCAGCAGCAGGTACTCTTTGCCAATACGGCGAGAGCCATGGGTGATGCTCCCCTGGAGATAAAACGCCGCCATATCGGCAACTGTTCCAAGGCTGATCCCGATTACGGCAAAGGAGTTGCGGCAGCGTTAGGCATCTCCCTTGATTAATGTTTTTTTGCAGATAGACAAGTTACAGACCTTCAAATTAAGTTAAATATAGCCCCCCGGCCAGACCGGGGGGCTATATTTAACTTGACTGATAATTCCTTGACAAGCGATATACTCCGCTATATACATCGTATTAATGAAGAAACGACACACCTCAAGAGGTACAAAACAATCACAACCGGGCTATCACTGCCGAGGGCGGATATGGATTGAAAATAACGGCGAAACCTTTCTCGGCTTTGGCCGGGTGGTGCTGTTGGAACGAATCCATGAACATGGCTCCATTTCCCAGGCCGCCCGCTCCATGGAGATGTCCTATAAGCATGCCTGGGATTTAATCGACTCCATGAACCGGCAGGCCGGGCAGCCATTGGTTAGCACCAGCAAGGGCGGCCGGGGCGGCGGCGGAGCAAAGCTTACTGCCGCCGGTCAAAAAGCCATTAAGGATTTTATCGGGCTCCAGCAAAGACTTGCCGTTTTTTTATCTCAAGAGACAGAGAAACTGGGCTTATAAAACGGCCCGGATTTTTTGTAACCACCGATGTATTTACCCAAACATATCGGTTAACAACTACAACAACTCAAAGCTACACGACCGCCTGATGATTGAGATAGAGGTTCAAAAAAAATTCCCGGCTCTGCACATGAATTTCGCCTTTAAACTGGCCTCCAACCGGGCAGTATTATTCGGCCCTTCCGGCAGCGGCAAATCGAGCCTGCTCAAGATGATGATCGGCTTTTTCAGGCCGGATCAGGGCCGGATTGTAGCGGCCGATACCATTGTTTTTGACAAAAAACAGGGAATTGACCTGCCGGTTCACCTGCGGCAATTCGGTTACCTGCCCCAGGATTACACCCTCTTCCCCAATATGAACGTCAGGGAAAACATCCTTTACGGTCTCAAGGCCCGCAAAATCATTTACAAGGAAAAAGACTTGAACGAGGTCGTGGAAAAGCTGGGCATAGCAGGCAGACTTGCCGCCCACCCCACGGAGCTCTCCGGCGGCCAGCAGCAACGGGTGGCCCTGGCCCGCCTCATGCTGATCAAGCCCAAGTCCCTGCTCCTTGACGAGCCATTCAGCGCTTTAGATACCCCGGTGCGGGAGTCCCTGCGTGACCTGGTAATCGAGCTGGCCGACGAATCAAATACCCCGGCCCTGCTGGTGACTCACGACCTGGAAGAGGCCCTTGTCTTTGGCCGGGAGATAGTCATAATCGCCGACGGCCGAGTGATTGAATATGGCAAAGAGAAGAATATCTTTCATCACCCCCGCTATGTGGAAACGGCACGTCTGCTCGACTTTCAGGTCTGGCCCATAGCGGAGTGTAAAGGAAGAACCATCCAGACCGCGGGCGGCGAAACCTTTACCCATAGCGGCAGGCGGCCGGCAGAAGCCCAATATCTCTGTATTCGGCCGGAAAACATAATGATCGTCAGAGAAGACAGGCCGTTATCAGGGGCCGACCGGGAAAATCTGCTCAGCGGCGAGGTGGCGGGCCTCCAGCAGCGGGCCGGATATATCCGCCTTATCTTTC
>CAZZJP010000173.1:0-3962 GCA_964654555.1 uncultured Desulfobulbia bacterium | reverse complement strand
GTGGTCATGCCCAGCTTGCGGTGGCGGCGGATAATGGCCTGCACCTTTAAAACCCGGGGGCAGGTGGCATCTTTGACCTGTAGACCGGCATTCTGCAGGGCCTCTTTCTCGGCCGGTGGGACGCCGTGAGCCCTGATAATTACCGTTCCGGGAGCGGAAGGTTTATCGGGTACCTCTCTTAATACCCCAACCCCCTTGTCCTCCAGGACGGCAAGAACCTGGGGGTTATGAATCAGGGGCCCATAGGTGGAGATATTCCCGCCTTCCCGGTTCACCAGATTAATGGTCAAATCAACCGCCCTTCGCACTCCCATGCAGAAGCCGGCTTTTTTGGCTATATATACCTTCATGTATTAGTTGCCACCAAGATAAAGGCCGTTTTTAGACGGTCAGTTTTGAATTGTCTGAATTTTGTTTTTCGTGTTTTTCGTGTTTGGAGGCATGGGTAACCATGACCTTGCCGGCCACCCCGATACCAAGAGCCAGTCTGGTACCATTAACAACTATAACCAGAGGCCCGGATGGGCTGCTGCTGATTATTTCTATATCGGCGCCCATGGTCAGTCCCATACCCGTCAGGTGGCGTCTGGCCTCCCGGCCGCCAATGATATTGGTAATCTGCACCCGTTCACCCGCTGCCGCCATATAAAGAGGCAGGCTGGGCTGCCGATGAGACAGGCATTTATCACAGAGACCATAGACTTCTGTTTTATGCTGCAGGGGATGAAAATTAAATTCTTCGGCAATGGTTAGCTGGCGTTCTTCGAGAATGTGATCGTGGAATTCTTGAATCATGCCGCATTTGGTGCATATCAGGTGGTCGTGATGTCTGCCGAGATGGAGATGCTCATAGAGAGTATCCTTATTGTCAAAATTACGGCGTTGAGCGAAGCCGAATTGGCAAAACATATTCATGGTTTCCTGGAGAAAGGCCTGGTCAAGAAGCTCCGGACAACGGTCGGCGATTATCTCCATCAGCTCAGCCAGGGTTACGTGGCGCTCCTGTGATAGAAATAAATCAAGCACCTGCAGGCGGTCTTCCACCCTGGTGGCCTGAAAAGATTGTAAGGCCTCTTGGAACTGTTCACGGTCATGCCGGTGTTCGGCGGGGATATCCTCCGGGCTGGAGCCGTTTCTTTCTTTACGGAAAAATGATAAAAGGGAAAAATTTGGGAAATTCATTCTATATCTCAGCGGCCAAAATCATCGTCAAAACGGACAATATCGTCCTCTCCAAGATAGGGGCCGTTCTGTACCTCTATTAATTCCAAGGGGATAACGCCGGGATTCTCCAATCGGTGCTTTTCTCCGCAGGGGATGTAGGTGGATTGATTTTCCAGAACGAGATGCACCTTTTCGCCGCAGGTTACCCTGGCCGTCCCCCTGACAACCACCCAATGTTCTGAACGATGATGGTGCATCTGCAGGGATAACTTAACTCCCGGCAGGACGGTGATGCGTTTGATCTTAAAACCGGTCTGCTCTTCGAGGATAGTATAACTGCCCCAGGGCCGGTAAACGGTACGGTGCAGGCGGTATTCCTCCCGTTTTTCTCTCTTTAAGTGTTTAACTATCCTTTTGACATCCTGGGCTCTATCCATGGGGGCCACGAGAACGGCATCCGCGGTCTCAACTACTATGGTATTCTTGAGGCCGACGGCCGCCACCAGGCCATGCTCTGACTGGATCAGGCTGTTTCTGACATCCTTTAAGATTACGTCGCCCGCCGTGACGTTACCCGCCTCATCCTTCTCAGCCACCTCATAGAGCGCCCGCCAGGAACCGATATCATTCCAGCCCAGATCTGTGGGAATAACTGCCACCTGGTTTGATTTCTCCAGCAGGGCGTAATCAATGGAGTCGCTGGGGGAGAGATTCATGGCCTGCTCCGCGAGCCGGAAAAAGGGGCCGTCCTCCCGGCCTTCATCAACCGCCTGGCGCATGGCCGTGGTAATCTCCGGGCAATACTCTTCCATACCGGCCATTAACGTCTCGCTGCTGAAGGCAAACATGCCTGAATTCCAGAGAAAATTTCCGGCCGCGAGATATTTTTCAGCGGTCACCATATCGGGTTTTTCGACAAAGGAAAGAACCTCATTACCCTTACCTTTTTCTATATAACCATAGCCGGTCTCGGCCTTATCCGGCTTAATCCCGAAGGTAACGAGACGGCCGTTACGGGCCAGAGCCGCAGCCTCACTCACCGCGTCGGCAAAGGCCGTCAGATTCTTAATAAGATGATCGGCTGGTAGAACCAGCATGATGACTGGTTCAGTACGCATGCGCTGGCAGTAAAGAGCGGCGGCGTAAATGGCCGGGGCGGTGTTGCGGCCGCGGGGTTCCAGGATTATGGCCCCGGCGGTCATGCCGATTTCCGCCAGCTGGCTTTTAACAATGAAACGGTGTTCCTCGCCCACTACCAGCAGGGGCGGGGCGGTGTCATTTAAGGATATCGCTCTTTTTATCGTGGCCTGCAATAAAGAGTCGTCTCCAATTAGGTTTAAGAGCTGTTTGGGATATAATTCCCGAGACATGGGCCAGAGACGGCTGCCGGTTCCTCCAGCCAGAATTACCGGTTGAATTATCATTTTTTACCTCGTTATTTTTATCTGAAAAACACCTGCCAAGAGGGTTGGCTTTATTTGTCAGCCACGTTATTTATACAATAAAAATTCCTGGCGTTTTTCTTTAAACCGGCTGAGACCAGGCTGCCATTCGGCCTCTAATTCTGCCAGGAGCCGCCCGGCAGCCAACTCCTGGCGCAGTCTTTTGCTGCCCAGAATAAGATCAAGCGGAGTGCGCTCAAACTCGTATTCGTATGGTGGTTTTTTGAGCTTGAAATCATCGCCGCAGGTCGTCATCACCGCTCTGAGCAAGGCCAGAGAAACATGATAGGGTCTGAAATCAAGCCGGTTGGTGACATGGATCTGGAAACCGGCACAGGTCTCAGCGGCCCATTTATTGGCCAGCGGCTCAAAAAATACCGGCCGCAAAAGGCAGCCGGGCAGATCATCAGCAGTGAGAGCGGCCATAATGCGCTCATGCTTGATAAAGGGCGCCCCCCAGAGTTCAAAGGGCAGGGTGGTGCCCCGGCCTTCGGAGATATTGGTGCCCTCCCAGATTACCTGGCCCGGATAAACCAGGGCGCTCGCGAAGCTGGGCAGATTGGGCGACGGATAGACCCAGGGCAGGCCGGTTTCTGGATAAAAAAACCGGCGCCGCCAGCCCTCCATGGGGATAACCGTCAGATCCGCGGCCTGGGGAAGCCGGGAGTTAATAAAGAGAGCCAGTTCCCCCATGGTCATACCGTGACGCATAGGAATGGCGTAGAGACCGACAAATGAACGGCAGTCATCCTCTAAGACATTGCCCTCCACCAAATCGCCGCCCACCGGGTTGGGGCGGTCTAAAACAATCACCCTTTTATGGTGGGCCGCGGCTTCTTCTAAGCAATAGGCCATGGTTGACATAAAGGTGTAGACCCTGGTGCCGGCATCGGGAAGATCAATTAACAAGGCATCCAGCATATCCAGCATACCGGCATCCGGCCGGCGGCTCTGGCCATAAAGACTGAAAACTGGCGTATCCTGCCCGACACGATGATTAGATTCAATCATATTGTCCTGCTTTTCGGCAAAAAAACCGTGCTGAGGCGAAAAGAGGCAGGTCAGTTGAGCGGGGAAATTTTGTTCAATCAGCTGTCGGCTGTGGACAAAATTCTCATCCACCGAGGCCTGATTACAGAGCAGTCCCAGCCGTTGACCGCTGAGCCAGGCGGGGGGGGAGTCAACTAATTTTTTAACGCCAAGTTTAATCATAGTGGTGAATCAGACCAACGTCTCATCTTGCCGGTTCCTATTGTTCATATTAAGGTTTGTGGAAAAAATTTGTATTGAACACCATTGAGCGTTATTGAGGCAAGAAAAAAAGCATTTCGAGAGGCCTTTTTTTAGGGTATATAT
>CAZZJP010000172.1:0-3965 GCA_964654555.1 uncultured Desulfobulbia bacterium | reverse complement strand
GCGGCCGCCGAGGAGGCCTTAGATGCCGCCGCCTGTATTGGCTGCGGAGCCTGTGCCGCCAGCTGCCCCAACGCCGCGGCCATGCTCTTTACCGGGGCCAAGGTCTCCCAATTCGCCCTCCTTCCCCAGGGCCGGCCGGAACGTAAGAAACGAGTCATAGCCATGGCCCGGGCCATGCGGGAAGCGGGGTTCGGTAATTGCAGCAATGAACGGGAGTGCGAGGCCAGCTGCCCCAAAAATATGTCCATTCGCCATATCGCCCGTCTGAACCGGGAATTCATCCGGGCGGCGCTGAATGAGTGAAACGCGTGATCTTTTGGAAAAGGATGAATAAAAAAACATGAACCACGAAAGGCACGAAAAACACGAAAATAAAATTTTGTATAAGGACGAGAGTTATGCCATTCAGGGGGCTATTTTTGATGTTTATCGTGAAATGGGATGCGGGTATCTGGAAGCTGTATATCAGGAATGCATAGAAAGGGAGTTGGGCTTGCGGTCAATACCTTTTTCCTCCCAGATAGAACTGAAGTTGTTTTATAAGGGGCAAAAGCTGGCACAACGCTACAGACCTGATCTAATTTGTTTTGGGAAGATTATTGTGGAATTAAAAGCAGTTAAAGAAATACGTAAAGAGCATAAAGCTCAGGTATTTAATTATCTGCGGGCAACCGGCATGCGGTTGGGCTTCCTGGTTAATTTTGGCAGTTATCCGAAGGCCACTGTGCAACGAATAATTATTTGATGACCACGAAAGGCACGAAAGATAAAAAAAGAAAATTTTCGTGCCTTTCGTATTTTTCGTGGTTGAAAAAGACTGATGATTGAAGGCAGCACGCTGAATAGTTACATAAAATTATTTTCCCCCTCATCCCCTCCAATAATCACCATCCTGCCATCCATCTCCACCCGGTCACCGGCCCGAAGCTGAGCGCCGCGGCGGATATCCACCGCCCCGTTCACCATCACCTCTCCGGCCTTAATTCTGATCTTGGCCTCCCCGCCGGAGGATACCAGATTGGTTAGTTTTAATAATTGCCCCAGACGGATGGTGTCATCCTTAATCTTAATTCTAATTTCCTCTGCCATATGCTTCAATCCTCTTAAATATTATCCAGCCCCTTGACCTTTTCCATCATACCCCTTACCCTGCCGGCATGCGATTTCTACCAACCACCAAAGAAGAAATGCGCCGCTTGGGCTGGACACAGGCGGATATAATCCTCATCAGCGGCGATACCTATATTGACAGTCCCTATATCGGCGTCGCTCTCATCGGCCGGGTTCTCACGGCCGCCGGTTTCAAAACAGCGGTCATTGCCCAGCCCGATATAAATTCAACCACGGATATCAGCCGTCTCGGCAGCCCCCGCCTCTTCTGGGGGGTAAGCGGCGGCAGCGTTGACTCCATGGTAGCCAATTACACCGCCCTGAAAAAAAGGCGCAAATCAGATGATTTTACACCGGGCGGCAAGAATACCCGGCGGCCGGATCGGGCGGTTATTGTCTATACCAACCTGATCAGAAAACTGCAAAAGGAAACCAGCCATAAAAGTCCCATAGTCCTGGGCGGCATCGAGGCCAGTCTGCGGCGTATAAGCCATTATGATTTTTGGTCAAACAAGGTCAGGCGTTCTGTCCTCTTTGACGCCAGGGCGGACGTTCTCCTCTATGGCATGGCGGAACGTACCGTGGTGGAACTGGCCCGCGCTCTGAATGAAAATCAAGATTTCAGGACTCTGCCCGGTCTCTGCTATATCGGCAATCAGGTTCCTGCCGACTTTGTGGAGCTTCCCTCACATAAAACCGTGAGCGTAGACAACTCCGCCGCCTGCCGCATGTTTGAGGAATTTTATTACAATAATGATCCCCTAACCGCCCATGGCCTGGCCCAACTCCAGGACAGCCGCTACCTGATCCAGAATCCACCAGCCCCCTATCTGAAAACTGAGGAGTTGGATAAAATCCACGAACTGCCCTTCAGCCGTGAGGTTCACCCCTACTATAAGCGTCATGGCACGGTGCGAGCCCTGACCACCATCCAGGCCGCCATTACCACCCACCGTGGCTGTTACGGCGAGTGTAATTTCTGCGCCATAGCCGTTCATCAGGGGCGGACGGTACGTTCCAGAAGCGAAAAATCAATATTGAAGGAGGCTGTGGAAATCAGCAGGCAGCCCTTTTTCAAGGGTAATATACTGGACGTCGGCGGCCCCACCGCCAATATGTACGGCTTTGAATGTGCCAGAAAACTTACGAAAGGCCCCTGCCGTCACCGACGCTGCCTGACTCCCGAAATCTGTCCCAATCTCAGGATCAGCCATAAACGACAACTGGCGCTCTTAAAAAAGCTGCGCCGGCTGCCAGGAATTAAACGGATATTTGTCGCCTCCGGTATCCGCTATGATATGGTCATGGCCGGAGGACAGGGCAGGGAATATCTACGGGAAATAGTAAAACACCATGTCTCCGGCCAGTTAAAAATCGCCCCGGAACATTGCTTAGATCATGTTCTGGCCCAAATGGGCAAACCCAGGATCAAGCATCTTCTGGAGTTCAAGCGCCTTTTTGACGAGCAGAGTCGTCAGGCCGGTAAGCCGCAATTTTTAACCTATTATTTTATCGCAGCCCATCCGGGCTGCGCATTAAATGACATGCGGGAGTTAAAGGATTTCTGCCGCCGGTATCTGCACATAAACCCGGAGCAGACCCAGATATTCACCCCCACCCCCTCAACATATTCCACCCTTATGTACTGGACAGGACGTGACCTCAAAGGCAACAAAATTTATTGTGAGCGGGACAACCCAAAAAAAGAGGCCCAGAAAAGGGCCTTAATAAGCGGGAAGCAGGGAAAGCGGCAGTCTCACAATTTATAGGCTGATAACCGCCGCGTCGCATGATAATTGAATAAGCTCCGCCGCCGTCCCATAACGGGCACCGTCAATTAAATCATCCTCTGAAATCTGGCGGGCCTTGGCGCATGGCGTACAAGCCAGAATCGGCACATCATGGGCCTGGAGATATGTCATCAGATCATCGGCAATATCACCAGTCGCTGCCCGCAGATAATTAATTAAATCTTTCTTAACGAGATATACCGCTTCATCCAGTAAAAAGAGGGTTACATTCTTACCTTCTTTATGAGCGACAGTAGCAAGATGAATGGCCCTTGTGGCCCGGTTTGGATTATCTGTTCCACAGGATACAACAATCACGACATTATTTGTCATTTTAATCACCTTTAATAATATTTTAGAATATACCGTAAATAAATATTTTCTTAAAAAAAAATTTACTGCGGTTCCATTTTTTTTTACGATATTTTTTTCAGCAAGCCTTTAAAATTCGCCGCATCTGTTCCAGTAAAAACAGCATACGGCCGGCAAGCACAAGCATAAGAGCTCACCAGCGCCTCATCTCCGTTCGTTTTAGCCCTCTCTCACGAGTAGGATATTAGGGACGTCCATGATTTCATGCGTTTTTATTAGTTGATAATAAATTATCTTGTAATAAAGCATAATATCATAAACACCCCCTTTGTATAACGCATGAGTTGTTTACTTCTGCCCCCCGGCTACGGGCGGGAAAGCACCGCCCTTCATCCGGCCCAGGCTGTAAAATATGGGCACGTAAACCAGGGTGAGGACGGTGGCAACCAGTAAACCGCCGATTACCACCACCGCCAGGGGCGAAAGCCTCTCCAGGCCGATGGCCCTCTGCGCGGCCACGGGCCACATCCCCACAATGGTGCATGAGGCGGTCATGATTATGGGCCTGGTTCGCATTTTTACGGCCTGTTGAATGGCACTCACCAGATCCTCTCCCCGTTTCCTTGCCTGCTCAATAAAATCGATCAGGAGAATGGAATTATTCACCACGATACCGGTGAGCAGGATCATCCCCATGGTGGCCGGCATGCACATGTGCCGGCCGGTAATGAGCAGCCCCCAGACCGCGCCGAT
>CAZZJP010000171.1:0-3991 GCA_964654555.1 uncultured Desulfobulbia bacterium | reverse complement strand
GGTTCCGGCCGCCAGCACCGCGATTACTCCCCGTCCCTGGTCAGACAAGATTTTATCCTGATTACCAACCAGCATCCGGGCCTCCCGGTAATATTTCAAGGCTGGAAGCCGTTCCTGTACGGCATGGGCCTTGGCTATATCAACCCGGGTTGCCATAACCACAAAGGGCCTTTCCAGCATCTGGCGGGCAATATCGGCAATTTGGCCGGCATCCTTATTCTCCGCGAATATAACCTCGGGGACAGCGGTTCTCGCCTGACGCTGGTAATCAATATTCACGCTGTTACAAACCACAGCTCCATGAGCGGTGAGGGCGGCAAGGGCATCGGCGACAGTCAGTCTGCCATTCTTCACCTGAGCCAGCAGTTTTTTTATATTATCCTGCCGCATGTCAACTCCTCCTTACCACTCAAAACGGCAGGTGCCGTTCAAAGCGTTTACCGCCGTCAATTTCACCATTACCACATCACCCAGTTCATGTTTCACCCCCTGATTCGCCGGCAGCTCGGTCTGGAGGAGGAAATCTTTGATTACCACCTGTACCTTGCCATGGAGCCGATCCAGCACAAAGGCGGCCATCCGCTCACCCTTGCGGGACTCGAGATATTTCAGGAGCCAGTATCTTTGACGCTGCTGACAAACAAGATTAAGCCGGGACTGAACACCAGCCATAATCCCGGCATAACCCTTTAAATCATTTTCAGTAAACAGAGCCCCCTTACCGGCCAGAATGGCACTTATCTGCAATTGAATAATTAGATCAAGAAGACGCCTGATGGGTGAAGTGGTGGTGGTATATTGCTCGACCCCGACCCCCTCATGACGCTTGGGAACAGTCCCGAGATTGCCCCGCGACAGGAAACGGCGCTGGCGGCAGAGTATAAAGAGATCATCCTGAGGCGGGAATTTATAGAAGCGCTTACGGGGCGGCCCCTGAGAACGATACAGTCCCGGTTCCTGACGATTAGATAAAAAACCGGCCGCCAGGCTGTTGGCCAGAACCATGAATTCTGCTACCATGAGACGCATGGTACTGTCCACATCCTCAAGACGTACCTCTTTCACCTCATTACCAGCTAATTTAAGCACTACATCCGGCACCGGAATCAGCATGGCACCAGCCTCCACCCGATTGTCACGCAGACGCCGACTGAGCATTACCAAATCTTTAATATCAGCATCAACCGCCAATAAATCCTCAGCCTCCTGATAGGCTAACTGCCGCCGCACCCGTACCATACTGCGGACAATTTTCTTGTTCAACACCTGGCCGCCGCCATCAAGAGTAACCATAAAACTTAAAGCCGGCCGCTCCTCATCCTCCAGAAGACTGAAAGCCCCTTCGGATAAAACCGGCGGCAGCATAGGCACCATGCCGTCCGGGAAATAAAGGGAGGTAGTCCGCTCACAGGCAGCGGCAAAAAGGGGCGTACCCGGTTTGATAAAGGCGGCGACATCGGCAATATGGATACCAACCTCAAAATTGCCGTCATCAAGACGGCGGACATGAAGGGCATCATCAAAATCACGGGTTAACGGCCCGTCAACGGTTATGAGGGACAGATCACGCAGATCAACCCGGCCCTCAACGCCCGACGCGGGGACAGGAGAGGCGGCAATCTCGGCGGCCTGGGCCATGGCCTCGGAACTGAACTCCACCGGCAGTTGATAACGGAGTAGAGGAATATTCTCATCCGCCGTCCAGTAACCGGCCTTGACGAGGAGATGAAATACAGCGTGTGGGGCGGTAAGACCGGCCCGTTTAATTAATTCACGGGCCAGGGTAAAATCGGCCGCCTCCTTGTCAAAGAGATAATATTCACTTAAAGTCCGCAGACAGTCGGGAGAGATATCAACCTCCTCTCCGGCCATTAAGCGCTCCAGGGCCGCGGCACTGGAGTTTAAAAACTCTTCCTTCTGCCGGGCCCTGGCCTCCTGCTCCCTGAGCTGCTCCACGGCCTCAAGGCTGTGGGCGTAAAGCCGGCCGTCTTTATATTTGAAATATAATTTATCCCGCAACACCGCCCGCAGCAGGGCCGCCGCCTGATCGTCATGAACCTCACGGCCAAAGCAGAGATCAGCAATAAATTCCAGGCTGAAATCAAGGCGCTCTTCTTCAACCACAAGCTGCCAGATCTCCTCGAGAGCCACCGGCAGGTTCATTTCGTTACGGCGTTTTGCCGTCTCCCGCAGAAGGCCGAGAGTTTCCTCACGACCCAGAGCGGCAGGCAGTCTGACGGCGTTCATATACATAATCCGGGCCGCGGGCAGATTTACCTCACGGCCATTTTGATTAAGCAGATGCAGGCGGCGGCCGTTTTCTGACAGTACGACGGCGCAGATAAATTTGCCCTGTTCAATATATTCGATTATCCTTCCCTGCATTATTATTCCCTGATATGTTATGATAATTTTTTTGTAACTGTTCAGCAGTACTCCAGAGGCTTAATATCAAAATCCAATTAGACGCCACTGATAATTTTTTCACGAAAAGAGATAAGACTAACATGTTTGAGAAACAAAATGAACTTATAAAATCGGGGGTCATAACCCTGGTGGGGCAGCCAAATGTCGGGAAATCCACCCTGCTGAATACCCTTTTGGGGCAGAAAATTTCCATTGTCTCACCCAAACCCCAGACTACCCGTAACCGCATATTAGCCGTTATCAATGATCCGGGCTATCAGATCATCATGTTAGATACCCCCGGTCTCCATGAAGCGAGCGCCGAGCTCAATCAGGAAATGGTAAAAACGGCCTTAGATACCCTGCGGGAGGTGGATATAATCGTCTTTATCGTCGACGCCGCAGCGCCACTGCCGAGAAAGGGTAGAAATCCCACCAGTTACCTGTCCGCGGCCCGCACCACAACTCCGGTAATTCTCTTAATCAACAAGATCGATCTCCTGGGCAGAGAACAGCTCCTCCCCATCATCGAGGCCTACCAGAACCTGCATGATTTCAAGGCCATCATCCCCATCTCGGCCCTGAAAAACAAGGGCACGGATATTATGATTGAGGAGCTCTTGAAGCTCCTGCCAATGGGGCCGCGCTATTATCCGGAGGATATCCCCACTGACGCCAGCGAAAGATTTTTAATTGAAGAAATTATTCGAGAGAAGGTCTTTCTTTTAACCTCCAAAGAAATCCCTTATTCCACGGCAGTGGTGGTAGACAGGTTTAAAGAGGAAGGAGACCGTAATCTGGTGACCATTGATGCCACCATCCTCATCGAGAAGAAATCACAAAAGGGGATTATTATCGGCAAGGGGGGTAAAAAACTGCGGCAGATCGGAACCTCGGCCCGCATTGACATAGAGCGGCTCCTTGGAGGCAGGGTTATGCTCCGCCTCTGGGTCAAAATTCAGAAAAACTGGACCAGGAACAACCGGGTATTAAAAGAACTGGGCTATCGGGGATAAAGCCTAAATAGTCTTGTCAATCTGCGACTCCCTGGACGGTTCACCTGGGATCGGAGCGGCAGACGGCAGCTGGTGCCGGCGCCGGGCCTCAACAATATCATGATCCGGGCTGGATTCCGCGGTCTGCTCCGGGGCGCTGACCGCTCGTGAGGTTTCCAGGGTGGCGGCGGAGATATTATTCACCACCGCCGGGCCGATCTCACTTGTCCTCCCGGCCCCGGAAAGGCCCTCGTTGTTGACATTGTCCACCTGAACCGCCGGATTTATCTCCCGCTCAGGAGCCGTCTGGTTGTGCGTGTTAGTAAGGTTCGCCGGATCTATTACCATGACATACCTCCTTTGTCAGTTCTCCTCTTATTCTTTGTATGTAATAGTTCACCAAGGGCACCAAGGTTGATGGTGCCCGATAGTGTAAGAGTTCATCAGTGCCTTAGATCGGAGTCTCACTACGTTCGCTTACCTTATTTTTCTGCCCTTGAGTCTGTACTTCCTGTACGTGAGAGGGCTGAAACGAACGGAGATGAGGTGCTGGTGATCTCTTACCTTTTTATTATACCATAGCACGGAAC
>CAZZJP010000170.1:0-4035 GCA_964654555.1 uncultured Desulfobulbia bacterium | reverse complement strand
CTCACTGTCCGAGAGGCTGAGACGTTCAGGATGCCGCCGACCGCCCACCAGAACCTCAATCAACCGGCAGGATCGGGGGCTGCGGCCAGGGAACATATGAGAGGTAAACATGGCGCCAATGGCAAAACGATGTTCCCGCTCCGGGGCAAGATAACCAAAGCCGTAGGGAACCTCAGCCGAATCGGGCAGGCCCATTACCACATTAATTATCCTGGCCGTCGGAATTTCTACCACCGGCGGCGCCTTAAAGGCGGTTAGAAGTCGCAGCGCTTGGTTCACCGGCAGCGCCATAATCAATTGCGCCGCCTTAAACTCCCCCGCCTCTGTACTCACCTTCCAGCCTTTATCCCGGCTGATGCCTTTGACCGCGGCATTATATTTAATTTCTTTTTTGCCGGCCAGGGCCTTGACCAGCCTCTCCATGCCGGCAGGAAAATTAAGCATGGATGGCAGACGGGCCAATTTGCTTGCGCCGCCCCTTGCCGCCCGTTTTTTCTTGATAAGTCCCCGCAGTACCGAGCCGGTCTCCTTTTCAAGCGCCCGGACACCCGGCATAACGGCATCGATACTCAATCTATTAAAATCCCCGGCAAAGGTGCCGCTGACAGCGGCATCGGCCAGAGGCAGAATGGCCGGGCCAAAACGATAATTCACCCAGTCGGCAATGGTCTGATCCTCCATCTTTGGCCGCTTCCAGAGATCAGCGATTACCCGCAGTTTACCACCCATGGGGATAAGAGGGGTCTTTAAGGCCGTGCTTAACCCCTGGGGCAGCCGCTCCAACTGGCCGCCATGACATATATAGCGGAAAAAATCACCCAAGGGGGCCTGCTGAGCCTCACGGTAGAGATCAATATCACGCAGAAGTTCCTGACTTTCCGGGGTATTATCAAGAAAGCCGTGCGGCCCCCATTCCCCTTGATAGCCCTCCGCGTTAAAGGTCTTTATGGCTCCCCCCGGCCGGGAGGTCTTTTCTATAATGGCAACACGCAGGTCAGCGTGAGATAATTTCGCCAAAAAATGGGCGGCGCTTAAACCGGAGAGACCAGCGCCGATAATTATCACATCATAAGAGTTTTCCATAATCACCACCCATCTTCCCAAGCCCCGCGGTTAACGACGAAATAAGTCAGAAGTTTAAATTAATTTTCTTTTCTCAAGCTTCCTGTTTCTGCACATTGCAGTTGCGGACACGATAATATAATCTTATTATGGCGGCAATTGAAATTTCACCCAGCAGGCAGGCGTAACGGGCGCATCACCCCCAAATTGACATTTCTTCATGACCATAGCCAGAAAAAAAAGAATTCTCATCCTTTCGTATTCCTTCAGCGGTCAAACGAGCTGCCTGATAAGGCGTCTTAAAATTGGCCTGGAGAAGAATGGCCATCGAGTACTGAAAGAAAGAATTGAGCCCATGGTTCACTTAAAATTCCCCACCGGCTCCATCGGCGCCTGCCTTATAATGATGATTCTCACCCTCTTCCGGCGGCGCAACCCCGTCTGTCCCCTTTCCGAACAGGTAAATCAACATTTTGATCTGATAATTCTGGCAGGCCCCACCTGGTCGTATAACCCCAGCGGCCCCATTCTTTATCTTATTGACCATTACGGGAAAAAGCTCTTTGGCGGCCAGACCATTCTACCCCTCATCTCCTGCCGGGGGTATTGGCGTATGCACCAATGGGGACTGAAGGCCATGCTGCGGCGTTGTGGAGCGCATATTCCCAACAGCTTGATTTTCTCGCATCCATGCCATGAGCCATGGCGCACCATCGGGGTATTTATGAAAATTGCCGGCAAGACGCCGGAGCATTCCGCCTTTTTAAGGGGCCATTATAAGAAATTCGGTCATTCCCAGGCCCAGCAGGACGAGGCGGAACGTCTCGGCATGTTGATCGGCGAGGCCCTGCGCCGGGATGAAGATTTAAGTACCCTGCCGCTCCACACCCCCATCACTCTGCCCTGACTTTCGCCAGCCATTAGGGACAGAATAATTTTCGTCCCCAAAAGCCCAAAAAGTTCAGCCCTTTCAGGTTCCTGCCAATGAAAGGTAAATTACAGCGATTAAAGGCCCTGCGATATCTAACGGTTTGGAAATATAGTGGTGCCTTTATTCACGGACAGTAAACGAAAAGCCCGCCACAAAAGATTGCCTCTACGGAGCCCCAAAAATATCCGTCTCCATACCCATAAAAAAAGGGGGCCGTAAACCGGCCCCCCACCTTATAAAACAAATAACCAGCAGAGCAATACCTCTGTACAAAGAAAGTTATTTCCTGCCGGCCTTTACCTCTTCCAAGACTTGAGCCACGGTCTTGCCGCCCGCGGCCATGGCCCCGGGATTTTGTTTGACGATGGCCTCCCACTCCTTAATGGCAGCGGCCTTATCATCCTTATCAAACATAAGCACAATCCCCTTATTAAAACGCGCCTGAACATTTAAAGGATCAATGGCGGCGGCCTTATCAAAGCATTCAATGGCTTTGTCCGGCTGTCCGGCCCGCCGATACATAACCCCCAGGTCGGTAAGTACCCCGGCATTCCCCGGATGCAGAGCCAGATATTTAGTATAGGCACCAATGGCTTTGACCGCCTGATTGGTATCGAAATAGGCGTTTCCTAACTTGACCCAGATCTCTCCCTCCGCTGGATGAAGGGCGGCCTGTTTTTCCAGACCTGCGATCACAGCCTCCTGCTGCGAGGCCTTGGCGGACGGGCTCTGAGCAACAGAATTCTGCTGGCCATGAACCGCGTCCTTAGAATGAACCGGATGCAGGGAACTGTATAGTATCCCGCTTAGAAATCCCACCAGCAGACATACTGCCATGGCAGAGTAGAGACTTGTTTTCTTTACATAATCACCATCTTTTTCTGCTAATAATGAGGTCATTCATTTACTCCTGTGGAGAATTACTTGCCGCCCCAGCCTTAGGGCCTGTAAAATTAACCGGCATCAATGAGACGGCAATTATCATAACTCTCGAGATTATTTTTTTTGATAAGATTCTGCAGAGAGGTCACGTAAAAACCCTTTTTAGCAGAATAATTAAGCAGCCCTTCTGCCACGGCCACGGCATCCATGGAATGGCGCCGTATGCGCCGTAAATCAGCATAAGCCCCAACTCTGTTTATGGTCAGCATATAAGCCCGCACCGAGTCTAAAACCGAATCATAGACGGCAATTCTATGACTTTGATTGGCGGCCCGCCGAGCCGGGATCAAGCCTTTTTTGCCCCAGGTCCACATCCCGAAAAGATTATTGGCCTGATCGGCAAATCTGGAACTGCCCCATGATGATTCAATTGCTCCCTGGGCCAGCATCAGACTGACGGGTAAAACATTAACCCGGTTCAGTAATTCCTCGGCATCCTGGGTACGATATTTACGGCATAATTCATTAATAAAGAGGGCCTGCTCCCTAGCGATGGCGGTCTGCCACTCCTGCCGTCCCGGGTAAAAGGTCAAACCTTGCGGGCCGCCCAATTCATCAATTATGGTCAATAAACGCTGGCGTTCCTGCATAACCTCTTCCCTGACCACCATTACCACCGGCAGCAGAGCCCGCACAAAGGCCTTCTTCTTACGGTTCAGACCAACCAAAGCCAGATCGGCCGGGAAATGCTCAATGATGACCGAAGGTACATATTTCTGCACTTCGCCCCAGAGATTAAACTCATGCAGCCGGGCAATAAGCTCCTGAGTTGAATTAACATTCATGGCATATATACGCCGGCCCATTAATGATTCCTGCTGGAGATCAGCGGGAGGCGGAAAAGCGGCAGACCTAACCTGCTTAGAGGGTAAAGCAGGGGCGGGTAAGGGACTGATGAGAGCACTTTGCCGACAGGAAATTATTGAGATCAAGAGGGCAGCGGCTACCAATAGAAAAGGAATCCATTGACCATAAAAATATTCAGTCTTAGACCGAGACATAGTCCAGCCCTTAGTTAATTTATCCATTTTTCACCAATCTTTATTCGTAACTATTCAGCGTGATGTCTAAAAGTAACAATAACCACCGGAGTGTAACTG
>CAZZJP010000169.1:0-4040 GCA_964654555.1 uncultured Desulfobulbia bacterium | reverse complement strand
AGTTACACTCCGGTGGTTATTGTTACTTTTAGACATCACGCTGAATAGTTACAATACGTTAAGCCTTCCAAAGACCGTGCAGGTTACAGAAGGCCCGGGCACTGACCTCAGTGGCGCTGGTGACAAAGGAGGCCTCCGGCTGATCGCCGGGTTTCAGCTCCTGCCGGAAAACCCTGCCGCCGGCAATCAATTCGATAAATTCAATATAATGTTTTTCTTCCATGGGATGGGTAGCAGCGCCAATTTTAACCAGAAAGCCCTCGGCGGTCTTTTCTATCACCGGAACATGCTTCTCCCTGGCGGCATCCGTGGTATTCTCAGCCATAAGATTCATGGGCTTACCACAGCATACCAATTCCCCGGCCCCACCATGTAATACCTCAACAACATTGCCGCAGACCGCACATTTATACACCTGTAATTTCTCAGCCATTTTATCCTCCTTTTATTTATGGAATTATGGAGTTATTGCCACCGGAACCCTGTATTGTCCGGCAACCACAAGTGATTTTACTTTAAGCCCCAACCCATCCGCATGGTTTACCAATTCTCGGCCAAAAGCTCATAATAGGCCTGGGGGTGCTGGCAGGCCGGACAGACCCCAGGGGCCTCTTTGCCCTTGTGGACATAACCGCATTTTTTACAAACCCAGGAAGTCTCCTCGTCTCGTTCAAACACCCGGCCAGCCTCAATATTGGCAGCCAGGGCCAGATAACGCCGTTCATGATGCCGCTCGGCCACCGCAATGGATTTAAAGGCCGCGGCAATAGCGCCAAAACCTTCCTCTTCCGCGACCTTAGCAAAATCGGGATACATTGAACTCTGCTCAAAATGCTCTCCGGCAGCCGAATCCTTGAGATTCTCCAGAGTGGTGCCGATTACTCCGGCCGGATAAGCAGCGCTAATCTCCACCTCCCCGCCCTCAAGAAATTTAAACAGCCGCTTGGCGTGAGCCCTCTCCTGCTCGGCGGTTTCTTCAAAAATCGCCGCGATCTGGACATATCCCTCCTTCTTAGCAGCCTTAGAAAAATAACTATAACGGTTACGGGCCTGCGATTCACCGGCAAAAGCCGTCAAAATATTCTTTTCCGTCTTGGATCCCTTGATACTTGCCATTTAGTCCTCCTGGTCTTTTAATATTTAGTTAAACACCTAAATTATCTTCACAAATACAATTTTAAGCCTACAAAAATATACAATTTAATACCAGTATTTTATTGACTTTTATTATCTTTTTTGTAACCATTCAACGTGATGCATAGGAAATAACCCCCAGAGCGTAACGGTTCAACAGTACCCCAGCTCAGAGTCTACGCGTACCTCGTTCATTCAGAACTTCGAAGCATACTTTGCTATTCGAAGAGGCCTAGGTAAGCGAAGACTCCGAATAGGCGAAGACTGGGTGCTGCTGACAATTACTCTTTTTTCCCGCATTCCGGGCACAAACCGCGGACTTCAAGACTATGGGTCATCACCCGGTAACCGCTCAGGGCGGCGGCCTGGCTTTCAACCCCCGGGACAGGCTCCATGTGCAGATCATCAACCCGGCCGCAATCCAGACAGCGCAGGTGATAATGGGTAGAGGTATTACCATCAAACCTCTTCTTACTGCCGCCGACATCAATCTTTAAAACCACGCCCTCCTCAGACATAAGCTCAAGATTCCTGTAAACGGTGCCCAGGCTTATTTTGGGTAAATCCTGCCTCACCATCTCATACATTTCATCGGCAGTAGGATGGCTGGTTACGGAACGCAGCCGTTCAAGGATAACTTTTCTCTGCCGGGTCATTCTCATTGGGGTATTTGATAACATAGTCCTGCCTCTGTTTGAGAATTATTCTTATATAATATAAATAATAACAATTATCAATAATTTCAAGAAAAATATAATTTATAAATTAAAGATCAAACATCTCGCGTACGAGATTAATTCGTTCCTGCTGCACACAGGAGCTTTTATCCGCCTTCAGAAAAAGGGTGGGATGATGAAGTATTTTGTTGACCACAGAGGTCATCATCACCTCCACAGTCTGCCGCTGTTTAGGGGTCAAGGTATTCAAGCGCGGCATCGTACGCTCAAGTTCTGCCCGCCTTATGGCCTCTATCTTATCACGAAGGTCAACTATGGTGGGTTTTACAGCCAGACTCTCCAGCCAGGAGGCGAATTTAACCGCCTCTTCCTGAACAATTCGCCCGGCCCGATCCGCCTCCTTCTCACGAGCCGATTTATTGACCTCCACCACATCGGTGAGGTTATCAATATCGTAAAGATAGACATTATCAAGATTATTTAACGCCGGGTCAAGATCACGGGGCACGGCAATATCAATCAAAAAGAGAGGGCTGTTCATACGCTGGCGCATAACCGGCTTGACCTCCTCCCGGCGCAGAACCAGGCCCCTGGCCCCGGTGGAACTGATGAGAATATCAATATTCTTCAACTCATCAACCAGATCGTCAAGAGATACGGCCCGGCCCTTGAACTGCCGGGCCAGCTTCACGGCATTGGCCAGGGTTCGGTTGGCCACCACCACCTCTTCAATACCCTGGGCCAGGAGATGCTCCGCGGCCAGCTCCGCCATCTCTCCGGCCCCCACAAGCATAACCCGTTTATATTCCAGACTGCCGAAAATCTTCTTGGCCAATTGCACGGCGGCAAAGCTGATGGATACCGCGTTACTGCCGATATTGGTCTCCGTCCTTACCCGTTTGGCAACGGAAAAAGATTTATTGATAAACTTATTAAGAATGGTGCCAACCCCTTTATTTTCCACAGCCTCCCGATAGGCCTTCTTGAGCTGTCCAAGTATCTGCGGCTCACCAATAATCATGGAATCGAGGCTGGCCGCCACCTGGAAGAGATGCAGAATGGCCTCCTGCCCCCTGTAGGTATAACTGTACTGCAGGGCCTCGGTATCAGAGAGATTACTACGGGCAAACAGCATATGGCGCACCGCCATAGCCAGTTCATCGGAACCGTCCCCGGCACAAATAACCTCCACCCGATTACATGTCCCAAGAAAACAACCTTCATTGCAGCCATACAGATTCTTCAAGGTCACAACCGGGTTTTCGCAATCACCAGTATGGGCCAGTTTTTCACGGATTTCCACCGGAGCGACCTTATGGTTAACCCCGATAATCATTAAATTATCAGCCAACATAGGAATGAAGCCCCCCGAGCAAATATGATACCCCCCAGAGGGTGAAGAGGGCGGCGCCAAAACCAATTATCGAGATAATGGCCGCCCGCCTCCGCCGCCAACCCAGAGTAAAGCGAAAATGCAGAAGAGCGGCATAAATAAACCAGGTAATAAGAGACCAGGTTTCCTTGGGATCCCACTGCCAATAGGTGCCCCAGGCCTGTCTGGCCCAGATAGAACCGGTTATAATACCAAGAGTGAAAAGAGGAAAACCAACGGCGAGACAATGATGGTTAAGATTATCCAGGGCCTCTAAAGACGGCAGCCGTTCATAGAAAATTCCAAAACGGCGGGACTTAATCTCGTTCTCCTGCAAGAGATACATCACGCCGCCGCAAAAGCCCATGGCCAGAAAGGCATCAGCCATCAGGGCGATGGAGGCATGAATGGGCAGCCAGTTACTGCGCAGAGCCGGCGGCAGGGGGACAACCTCCTGCGAGGAAACGGCAGACACGATCATCAACAAAACAACAAGAATAGAGACAAATGTACCAAAATTCTTGACCTTATAACGCCAGCGGAAGATCAGAAACCCCCAGGTCATAGACCAGGCAAAAAAGGAGACCGCCTCATGCATATTGGTGATTGGCGTGTGGCCGTCAGTCAGATAGCGGGCTACCAGGGCGGCAGTATGCAGCAGAGCGCCGCCGACGAAAATCAGATGGGCCATGGTTCTGATATCATTCTTCTGATTAATGAAATAAACCACATAGAAAACTGCGGCCACAATATAAACCAGGAAAGTTAAGTTAAACAATAAGGCCATAATATACTCCAATAATGTAACTATTCAGCAGCACCCCATATTCGTCCATTCGGGACTTCTCGAATACCAA
>CAZZJP010000168.1:0-4055 GCA_964654555.1 uncultured Desulfobulbia bacterium | reverse complement strand
CGTCATCGGCGTTGACAAAGGTAACCTCAAAGGGCAGGGCCTCCATGACGGCATCCAGCTCCTTATATGACAGGTTCTCGATTAATTTTCTGGTTCCGCTGCCGCCCTGTTCCACCTCTGCGGTCATGGCCTGGAATTTGGCAAAGGCTCCTTTGCCGTATATTTCGTGGTTGATACGGTCAAATTCCGTCAGGATATGGTCGTTATCTTCCGGGCTGAACAGTTTGATGCCCATGGGATAGAGGACATCGTTTTCTTTCCAGATATGTTCGGCCCGTACCTTGAGATAATCCATCCCCTCAGCCTTGAACTGCAGGCGGGCCTCAAGATCCATGGCCTCAAGGCCGGGCAGGGCGGCTGCCATTTTTCCAAGGAGGACGCGTTCCGCTTCATGCTCCATGAGCATTACCCCGAGAGGGCCGCCCTCAACGGGGACACCCTTGTCACCCATACGGGGAAAGAGAATTTCCTCCTCCTTTTTATTATGGACTTTGTCACCAAACTGCAGAAGAAAATCAAGAGCCCGGCCCATCTGTACCTTGTTTATATCCTCGCTTAATTCTATGTCTTCAAGACAGTTCTCTAAGACTGCCATACTGCGTTCAATGAGCTCATGCTCGGCAATGAGATAATCGTCCCAGCGTTTGAAATTCTGCATAACTTGACTCCTTATTAGAATATAGAACAGTTACAAAAAAAAAATCAAATTGGTGGCGCGATGGTAACAATTATCCGCATATCGCTGACAGCCATGACTCCGTGGGGCTCGCTGATATCGGAGATTAGCATGTCACCGGTCTGGGCTGGTATCTCGCTGTTGTCCCGGCCCAGAAATTTACCATCGCCCTCAATGACGAGAATGCTGAGCTGTCCCTCAATATCATGGGAATGAACCGGAAAAATCTGACCGGCGCTGAGATTAAAATTGATAATCTTAAAATATGGTGAGTCATGGAGCAACGAACTATTCATGGCAAGGGGATTAAACTTCCTGGTCTCGGACAGGTTTATTTTCTTCATTGCGGCTCTCCTGTTATCATGGTTTATTAAGAGGTGCGGATGTTATTATACCTGCTAAGGTGCGGAAAGTCGATACCGTGCCTTTTTTTATTAAAATACCTTACCCCGTCAAGAGAGGCCTTGACTTAGGTCAACGGCCATAATTTATTCATAGAGAGATTAAAAAGAGATAAAATTACCATGAAAAAAAGCAGACGTATACGTAAGGCGGTTATCCCGGTGGCTGGTATGGGTACCAGGTTTCTGCCGGCCAGTAAGGCCATTCCCAAGGAGATGCTGACCATTGTTGACCGTCCTACTATCCAGTATATCGTGGAGGAGGTGGTGGACTCAGGTATTGAGGAAATTATTTTTATCACCAGTGCCGGTAAGGATGCCATTGAGAACCATTTTGATTATGATTATGAGCTTGATATGGTGTTAAAGGCCAAGGGTAAGACCGAGATGCACCGTGAACTGCAGCATCTGGCCGATTTGATTGATATTGTCTCGGTGCGCCAGAAAAAGCCTCTGGGGCTGGGGCATGCCATTCTCTCGGCCCGTAATGTGGTGGGTGATGAACCTTTTCTGGTTCTGCTGGGCGATGATCTGGTGCTGGCCGAGCGTCCCTGTTGCCGACAGATGCTTGATCTCTATGAGGAGGTGGGTGAGTCCATCGTCGCGGTGCAGACTGTGCCCCAGGATCAGACCTGTCAATACGGTATTGTTGAGGGCGGGCTTAAACGGGAACGGGTTTATGAGGTGACAAAAATGATGGAGAAACCAGCCCCCGGCACCACGGATTCTAATCTGGCTATTATCGGCCGTTATATTTTGGAGCCTGAAATATTTGAGATGCTGGCTCGTACCACTCCCGGTCATGGTGGTGAGATTCAGCTCACCGACGCTCTGCTGACCATGGCTCTGAAGCGGACTATGTACGCCTTCGAGTTTGAAGGTACCCGCTATGACGCCGGTGATAAGATGGGCTATCTGAAGGCCGTGGTCGCTTACGCCCTGCACCATCCCCAGTTAAAGGACGGCTTTCGTCAGCATCTGCTGAAGGTGGCCGGAGAGCTGTGAGCGCTGGGGAATGTTATATCTTGAAGTGGCAGTCGCCTCGCCCATTGTTGAATGCCTTACCTATCTTCCCCCTGATCCTTGTCCGGTGGATCTGCGTCCTGGTCTGCGTCTTCTGGTGCCCCTCGGGCCGAGACTGCTGACCGGTTATCTGCTGGCCATGGGCGACAGCCCGCCCAGCGGTGATTATACCCTGCGGCCGGCAGCCGATATTCTTGATTCTGAGCCTCTCTTCCCGGCCGTCATGATCCCTTTTTTCCGCTGGCTGGCCGGATATTATCAATACCCTCTGGGCGAAATTATCCGGGCCGCGCTGCCGGGAGGCCTGAACTGTCAGAGCGGTCGCCGGGTTTTACTCACCGAGAGCGGCCGCTCTTTTCTCTCAAAACTGCCGGAATCAGACTTGGCGGCTGGAGACTGGCGGGCCGTGCTTCTTGAACGGGGGGCGTTATCAATTGCCGCCACCCGTAAGTTATGGTGCCGGCGGGCTGATGGTAATCTGCTGCGCCGCTGGCAGAGTGAGGGGCTGGTGGAAATTCGCCTGGAGGTCTGCCGTGATCGGGTGCGTGACAAACGGGAGCTCTGCGTCCGGGCGCTTTCCCAGCAGCAGGCGGAGGTTTCTCTGAAAGCATCTGAACGTAAGACCTTCGATCTCGTCCTGGAGCAGGCCGCCGCCGCTGAGCGGCCCTGGGTGAGCCGCCGGGATCTGAACCGGGTTTATGCCGGGGCGGGCCGGGTTCTCGGTGCCCTGCGGGACAAGGGGCTGCTGAGCATGGAAGAGCGCAGGGTCTACCGTACCCCCTTTGGTGAACGGCCGCCATTTTACGCCAAACCGGAGTTTCTTAGTTCTGACCAGCAAAGGGTGATGGCTGAATTGATCCCGGCCTTACGGGCCGGAAGCTTTCGCACCTATCTCCTGCATGGCGTGACCGGCAGTGGCAAGACGGAGATCTATCTCCGGGCTGCGGAAGAGGCTCTGCGGCTGGGTCGTGATGTCCTGATTCTGGTGCCGGAAATTGCTCTGGCCGCCCAGATTGAGGGGAATTTTCTGGCTCGTTTCGGGGAACGTATCGCTTTACTGCACAGTGGACTCTCGGCTGGTGAGCGGCTTGATCAATGGAAGCGGGTGGCCGCCGGTGCCGCTCATGTCGTCATTGGGGCTCGTTCCGCCCTCTTCGCGCCCCTGAGCAATCTTGGGTTGATTGTGGTTGATGAAGAGCATGACGGGGCCTATAAGCAGGAGGACGGCTTTTGCTATCAGGGGCGGGATGCCGCCATTATGAGGGCTAAAATGGCGGGGGCGGTGGTGATTCTCGGTTCGGCCACTCCCTCTGTTATCAGTTATAATCACGCCCGGAACGGTAAATATAGTCTGTTGCGAATGCCCAGCCGGGTGGCGGACAGGCAGTTGCCGACGGTGGAGATTATTGATCTGCGGGGTGTGAAAACCACCAGCGGCCGGCCGCCCATGTTTACTAATCAGCTTATCCGGGCTGTGCGGGAAAATTTCAAGAGCGGCGGCCAGAGTCTTATATTCTTAAATCGGCGCGGCTATGCCAATATGATGCTCTGTCCGGAATGTGGTTATATTCTTCAGTGTGATAATTGCCAGGTAAGCCTTACCCTGCATCGTAAGCAGCGGCAGCTGATCTGCCATTATTGCGGCAGCAGGAGAAAAAGCGCCGCCCTCTGCCCGAAGTGTCAGGCCGTTGACCTGCTGGAGGTGGGATTTGGCACGGAACGGGTGGAGGCCGAGCTGCGAAAAATCATGCCTCAGGCCCGGATTGCCCGTTTGGATCGGGATACCGCTCTTGACCGCCGCCGCTATATTAAGGTGCTGCGTGAAGTGCATCAGGGCGGGATTGATATTCTGGTGGGCACCCAGATGATCGCCAAGGGGCATCACTTTCCCGGCGTTACCCTGGTCGGGGTAATTTGGGCCGATGCCTCGCTGTCGCTGCCTGATTACCGGGCGG
>CAZZJP010000167.1:0-4090 GCA_964654555.1 uncultured Desulfobulbia bacterium | reverse complement strand
AATTAGGGTAAGTATTAAAACTTGAAAGGAAACGAATAATTATTCATCATCCCGATATATTTTCATCCTAAATGACTGATAAATTTTGTTGATGATAATTTCAACAGGTTGTAGCAACCAAGAAAGTTGAGTTTGTCATCTCTAAGCGAAAACCAAACTTTTTATGAGACCATAAACAATGACCAGTAAAAAACGACGTAAACATAAAAGTTATCGAGAACGCCGCCGAAGCCAGGCAATCTCCAACTCAGTCCACAGCTCCAGGGAACGAATCTTCTTTAAAAAAGGGAAACGTTCCATAAGTGATGATGATCTTCTGGCTTCCATTGTTATTAACGGCGGTACGGCCAGCCAGAGTGATATCATAGATGATCTGAGTCTGGGACGGGGAGACCGCAAGATTGTCCATCTTATCCTTGAGGAATTATGTGATTATAAAATTATTTACAATGACGATAAAAACTATGCCCTGCGCCAGCCGGAAAATTTTTTCATCGGCACTTTAAGCGTCAACCCCAGGGGATTTGCCTTTGCCGCCATTGAGATTAAGCCCGGTCAGAAGCCAAGGGAAGACCTCTTTGTGGGAGCCAGAAGCCTGAAATCAGCCCGTCACGGTGACCGGGTATTATTAAAGCTGGTAAGCAAAGGCAGCCGCCGGCCAGAGGGCCGGGTCTTGCGCATCCTGGAACGGGGTATAAACCAGATGGTAGGGATATATACCGCCGCCAAACCTCTTGGTTTGGTGCATCCTGAGGATAATCGCTTCGCCTTTACGGTACAGGTTGGCTCACAGGATACCATGGGTGCTAAAAACGGCGAGGCGGTAGTGGTTAAACTGGATCACCTCGCGGAGGAGGAAGAGGCGGGCTTTCCCAAGGGTAAAATTATCGAGGTCTTAGGCGATCCAGACAGTATTAAGGTGCAGACCGAGATGGTTATCCGCAAATTTGAGCTACCCTTTATTTTTGATCAGCAGGTGCGGGAACAGGTAGCAGCCATTGACCATAGTATAACGGTTACCCCGGATCGACTTGACCTGCGTGAAATTAACCATATCACCATTGACGGTGAAACAGCCCGTGATTTTGACGATGCCGTGGCCGTGCGGGAGACAGCCGTTGGCTGGCAGCTCCACGTCTCCATCGCTGATGTCAGTCATTATGTACCTTTAGGCTCCGCCCTTGACAATGAGGCCTATCAACGCGGTACCAGCGTCTATTTTCCCACCAGGGTAGTGCCCATGCTGCCGGAGGAATTATCAAACGACCTCTGTAGTCTGGTGCCCCATCAACCGCGCTATGCCTTTACAGCCATTCTTGATTTTGACCGGCAGGGGAAATTAAAGAAGAATAAATTTGCCAAATCCGTCATCGAAAGCCAGCAGCGGATGACCTATAACAAGGTGGCAGTCCTGATCAATAAAGAGGATGATAATCTGGCCCAACAATACGCCGCTATCCTGCCCATGCTTGGCCAAATGGAGAAATTGGCCAAAGTACTTCTGAAAAAAAGGCAGAAAAGAGGCAGTATAGGCTTCGAATTACCCGAGGCCTTTATTGAAATTGATGATAACGATGAGGTCAAGGGGATAAGGAGGACAGAACGTAATTTCGCCCATCAGATAATTGAAGAATTCATGCTGGCCGCCAACGAGGCGGTGGCAAAAACTTTGAGCGACAACAAGCTGAAAGACGGCATATATAGAATTCACGAGACTCCTGACCCGTTAAAGGTGGGAGAATTTTCGCAATTTGCCAAAGGTATGGGACTTAATCTACCCGATGACGCCGGTACCCCGGCCTGGTTTGGCGAGGTCTTACAGATGGTCAAGGGCAGCCCCAAAGAATATATCATCAATAATCTTCTCCTGCGTACCATGAAGCAGGCCCGTTATTCCATAAATAACACTGGTCATTTCGGCCTGGCAGCCAGCCATTACACCCATTTTACCTCCCCAATCCGCCGTTATCCCGATCTTATGGTTCACCGGGCTCTGGCCGCCTGGCTTAACCATGAGCATAAAAATAACAGTCAGGAAGAGGCGGCTGATTTTTTGTCCAAGCGGGAAAGGGTAGCCGTGGATGCCGAGCGGGAGATGGTTGACCGACTCAAGGTTAGCTATATGGAAGACAAGGTGGGTGAGGAGTTTGACGGCCTTATATCTGGAGTAAGTTCTTTTGGCCTCTTTGTGGAGTTAAGTGAATCGTTTATCAGCGGCGGAGTGGCAATTAAGGATTTAAACGACGATTATTACGAAATAGACGAGAAAAACCACCGCCTTGTGGGCCGCCGTCAACACAAAATGTACCAGATAGGAACTCCGGTGCGGCTGCGCCTGAATAGTGTTGAAAAATCAAGAAGGCGGATAAATTTTGTGATTATTAATCAAGCCGGTTCTGCTACCTGATAACAGAACCTGGCCCACTCAAATTCCCGGCCGGAAACCGGACAGCGCAGAGTAACCTTGCTGTCGGTGATTGCGATAACCTCCCAGTCACCGGCTCGTTTACCGCCCTCAATTTTTATCTTTTGGCCTGGTTTAAAGGGGTAGGGTTTAAAAATTAAGGTCTCTTGAGTACTCATTATAACAGCCTGGTTTGACAGGTTGGTTTTTTAACCTTAAAGCTGAACCCAACCTATTAATTAAGTGTAAGAGTCCACCAGCACCTCATCTCCATCCGTTTCAGCCCTCTCACGTACAGACTCGAGGGCAGAAAAAAACAAGGTAAAAGTGAACGTAGTGAGACTCCGATCTAAGGCACTGATGAGCTCTTATACTATCGGGCAGCATCAACTTTGGTGCCCTTGGTGAACTATTACGATTAACTGGCCTTAGTCTGCCTCAAAGAAGTCTTCTTTGGCTGCCCCGCACTTAGGACAGACCCAATCATCGGGTAAATCTTCAAAAGAGGTTCCCGCTTCAATGCCGCTCTCCGCGTCTCCTTCAGCCGGATCATAAACATAACCGCAAGGGCATTCCCATTTTTTCATTTTATCCTCCTTGGTTTTTCACTAATAATTGATTGATAATTATTACTAAATATTTTTAGACAAAATTGCAAGACAAAGTTTTATTTTTTCTCTAAAAGGACATCGACAGCCGTCAGTACATCCTCAACCTCAATCTTCTCCATACAGGCAAAGTTATTTTGCCGGCAATGAGTTTTCATACATGGGCTACAGGATAAAGGCTGGCGCAGGATAATATTATTTTCTGAAAAGGGGCCGGTGGTAACCGGATTAGTGGAACCGAATATTGCCGCCAGCGGGGTCTTTAAGGCTGCTGCCACATGCATCAAACCGGAATCATTGGTAACAAATACCTGACATTGATAAATGAGAGCCATGGCCTCCGCCAGGGTTGTCCGGCCGGTTAAATCTATAATTTCTTTACAACTCCTGGCAATAACAGCGGCAGTCTGCCTGTCATCATTGGTGCCGAACACCATTACGCGGGCCTGGTGCTTTTGCTCTACCATACGGGCCAAATCGGCATATTTTTCGGCCGGCCAGCGTTTGGCAGGGCCATAGGCAGCTCCGGGATTAAGGCCGATTAAAGGCCCTTCCTGGGAGTTAAGAAAGCGGGCCGCTGAATCTCTATCCGCCTGAGATACCTGAAGAAATAACTTATCCGGCCCCAGCTCTAAACCAGCATCGGCCAGCAGGCCCTGATAATAATGAACCTGATGAATTTTTTTTCTCTGCTTTTTAAGGCCAATGGCATGACTTAATAATATTCCCCGGCAGTCACGGCTATAACCAAGGCGAAGCGGGATACCGGCAAGTTTGACAATTAAAGCGGCCTCAAAGGCGTTTTGTAATAAAATAGCGAGATCAAAATTTTGCCGCCTTAACTCCTGGCTTAAACGCCGTATACCAGATAGACCTTTGTGAACAGTTCTCTTTTGATAAGGGATAATACGATCAATATATGGGCTGGCAGTGAATACATCAGCCACCCAGGGATGAACCAAAATAGATATCTCCGCCCTGGGAAAATTCTGGCTGATTGTCCGCACCGCCGGGGTGGTCATGATGGCATCACCAATCCAGTTGGTGGCCCGGATCAGTATCTTACGGGGCTGATATT
>CAZZJP010000166.1:0-4093 GCA_964654555.1 uncultured Desulfobulbia bacterium | reverse complement strand
ATTGTCTTTGACCGAAATCAGCGGAACATCAAGGCCTTTACCTGGGAAAATGTATAAAAAATGGGTAACTATTAAAATAAAGATTTTTGGGCTTATCTCACCAATATTGTCTGTATTGAAAGTGAACAGATAGGACAAAAGTTAAAGGTTCCGTCAGAAACAAACGGATTCAGGATGTAAACTTCGCTCACCCAAAGATAAGTATGCGTTATGGATGGATGACAGATATACACCTTGAGTTCTTACGGGATCATATAGCGATCCCGAGTTCTATCCCCACCTCTTAATTTTGGACAATTAAAATGCAACATAAAGAGCTTAATGCCATAATGATGCAGGATGGCACCATCCAGCTGGAGTGGCTGCCTGCAACCGGCAGAATAAATAAACATAGTGAGTTGCTGCAGAATGAAATATATCAACAATACTCTTCTGACCCGGAAGGTTGGCTGCTCTACTTGGGGTTCAGTAATAAAAATATAAAATTATCCCCGTCAGTTAATTTTTGGCGGAGTTTTGCCGGCCTTTTTGTCCGCCAACTCCGGCTTGCCCCTGATCTGGAGGAGCAACGTGCTAAAATTATTCTTCCCCTTCCTGCAGAGAGCCTGAGTCATATTCAGAGCCATCTGCCCCCAATGCCCGGAGGCGAGTATCTTAATGCCGAGATGTTCGTGGCATTATGGGGAACGCTTCATGAAATATTCTGCCGGAAAATTGAAAAACATAAAGGCTCCGTCGAGGCTTTTTTCAAAAAGTATAATCCTGATGTTCACCTCACTGGCCGCATCTATTTTCATCTGGTGGAAAACAAAGACGCCGAGACCCCTTTTGCCTTTCTTGCCACCTATTCAACCAGGTTGAATGATGAGGGCGAATCCCGGCATCTCCCCTTGAAGTACGCCCTGGAAGAGTATCAGGATGATAATGAAAAACTGCTCAAACTTCTTGTTACCGTAGATGATGCTGCCGGGCATAGTGACTTGGTGGCCGAGCTGCGGGACAGCGGTGAGTTGTTTCATCCATTGGCCTGGTCTTCGAAAGAGGCATTTACCTTTTTACAGGAGATTCCGCTTTATGAAGAGGCTGGCATTCTCTGTCGTATTCCAAACTGGTGGAAGGGCAAGGCTGGTAATATCAGTATTAATATCAGCATAGGGGAGAAAGCACCCTCCTCGGTTGGCATGGATGCACTGCTTGATTTCTCGCCGCAGTTGATGATTGGTGATGCCGAAATATCAGAGAGCGAGGCCAGGCGTCTGCTCCACGAGACTGAGGGGCTGGCATTTTTGAAAAACAAGTGGGTTGCAGTTGACCCGCAAAAGCTAAAACAGACCCTGGATGCCTATGAAAAGGCCCGAGAACTGAACTCCGAAGAGGGGCTTACTCTTCTGGACGCCATGCGGCTCTCAATGAACCCCCAGAAAACCCTTGGGGTAGAAGATGCTGAAATCTCCGGGGTATCAAATGGTGCATGGCTGCACTCGGTTTTGGAAAAATTGCACAATCCTGGCGCAGTTAAATCGGTTGAAACCAGTAAAACATTTAAGGCTACATTAAGGGGCTACCAGCAGGACGGGCTTAAATGGCTGTTTTACCTGCATAAGCTGAGGCTCGGCGCTTGTCTGGCCGATGATATGGGCCTGGGCAAGACGGTGCAGGTCTTGGCTTTTCTCAATGCCTTGCAGGCCGAAAACAAGAAGATGTCGAAAGAGGTGGGCGCATCTTTACTGATCATTCCTGCCTCGCTGCTCTCAAACTGGAGCAATGAAATAGATACATTTTACCCGAGCCTTAGATATTTTGTCGCCCATCCCGACCTTCATAAACCGGGCAGAGTGCCTGCCCTGAGTACGGAAAAACTAGACGGCCTTGATCTGGTTATAACCACCTACGCCCTGGCCCAAAGATATACCTGGATTCAGGACTATTCCTGGAATTACGTTATTTTGGATGAGGCACAAGCCATAAAAAATCCCGGCGCCAAACAAACCAGGGCCGTTAAAAAATTATCAGCTGAAAACCGGATAATTATGACCGGCACACCGGTGGAAAATCGGCTCTCTGATCTTTGGAGTCTTTTTGACTTTCTAAATCCCGGGCTTCTTGGCACTCCAAAAGAGTTTAGCAGTTTTACCAAAGGCCTGGCAGATAAGCCAAATGGTTATGCCGGTCTGCGGAAGGTAGTTAGTCCTTTTATTCTCAGACGCTTAAAGTCCGATAAGTCGATTATTTCTGATCTCCCAGATAAGGTAGAGGTGAAGACCTGGGCTGCAATGAGCAAGAAACAGACGGTACTTTACAGTGAAGTCATAAATGGCATTAAAGAGGCGCTTGAGAATTCCGAGGGTATCCAGAGGAAGGGCCTTATTTTGTCTGCCATAATGAAGTTCAAGCAGCTCTGCAACCACCCTTCTCAGTATCTTGGCCAGGAACTTTTCGAGGAAAAAGAGAGTGGTAAGTTCCAGAGGCTGCGTGAGATATGTGAAACGATCTACGAAAAAAGGGAAAAAGTTCTTGTCTTCACCCAATTTAAGGAGATGACCGAACCTTTGGCTAAATTTTTGGCCACTATATTTAATCGAGAAGGTCTCATTCTGCACGGCAGCGTACCGGTGGGTAAAAGAAAAAAACTTATTGAACAATTTCAAGGCCATGAATATATCCCGTTCTTTGTCTTATCTCTTAAGGCAGGTGGGGTTGGTCTTAATCTGACTGCGGCCAACCATGTGATCCATTTTGATCGCTGGTGGAACCCGGCGGTGGAGAACCAGGCGACGGATCGGGTCTTTCGGATTGGTCAGAAAAAAAATGTTATGGTTCATAAATTCCTGACCAAAGGTACAATAGAAGAAAAAATTGACCAGATGCTTACCGGGAAATCCGCAATGTCCAATGAGGTTGTGGCGGCATCCGGTGAAAGCTGGTTGACCGAGATGAGCAATGATGAGTTGTTTGACCTGTTTACACTGAAAACATAAGCCAAGGCGAGATTGTTATGAGTTATTGGGGATACGCACCATATGTTACCGTTGCCGAGAAAAGGGCCAAGGCAGCAAAAAAATTAAAACAGCTCAAGAAAAAGATGCCGGATATCGAACCGGTTATTATTGAAGGCCAAGCCCTGGCCCGTACCTGGTGGGGAAAATCATGGAATAAAAATCTTGAGAGATACGCTGACTATAGCAATCGTATCGGCAGGGGCAGAAGTTATGTCCGGCACGGGGCAGTACTTGATCTAAAGATCAATTCGGGCAAAGTGACCGCTCTTGTCCAGGGATCAGCAGCAAAACCCTATGAGGTGGTAATAAAGATTAAGGCCATTAAGCAGAAGCACTGGCAGGCCATAAAAAAAGAGTGTGAAGGGCAGTTGAAATCATTGCAGGATCTCCTTGCCGGTAAATTCCCCAAATCATTAAGTGAGATATTTTTTGCCGAAGGTAATGGATTGTTCCCGAGCCCGCAGGATATCAGCTTTGATTGCAGCTGTCCAGACTGGGCTTCCATGTGTAAGCATGTTGCCGCGGCTCTTTATGGTATTGGTGCCAGATTTGATCAGGATCCCGAACTTTTCTTTAGATTACGAGGGGCCGAAACGGGCGACCTTATTGCCAAGGCTGTAAAAGGCAAGACAGGCAGGCTGCTGGCAAAAACGAAAGTGAAGAGCGCCAAGGTTATTAATGATGCCGACCTTTCTGGAATATTCGGGATTGATATGGAGAATAAACCTGCCTTTGCTGGAAAAAGAAAAAAAACGGTAAATCCCAAAGAGCTGGATAAGAGTCCCTCTTCCCGAAAAAAGAGTAGATCTAAAACTGCCACCGGCTTGGTTGCTGATCTAATTATCAGCAATATAACCGGAGCTACTATTGAACAATTGGTTAAAGAGACAGGGTATCCAAAGAGTAAATTATACGGGATAGTGCATAGGCTAAAGCAACAGGGGAAAATAAAAAACAAATCACATGGAGTGTATGTGAAGACCTAACCCCGGATGAACCGGAATTTTACTGGATATTCTGAGATCACCTGATCGATCAAATTTAATTCCTTAGCAGACAATTACAGTAAGGCAATTTAGGACACAACGTCCCTT
>CAZZJP010000165.1:0-4171 GCA_964654555.1 uncultured Desulfobulbia bacterium | reverse complement strand
GCCACGGCCCAGACCATTGCCAAACTGGCCCACGGCCAGGCCGATAATCTGTTAACCGCCATCGCCCTGGCCACCAGGGCGCCTGTTCTGATCTGCCCGGCCATGAACAGCAATATGTATCTCCATCCCGCTACCCAGGCCAATCTTGCCTCTTTACGCCAATATGGCTGTATAATTGCCCCGCCTGCCGCCGGAGCCATGGCCTGCGGCGCTGAGGGGCCGGGGCGGCTGCTGGAGTGGCGCACAGTCCGAGAGTATATTGCCGCAGCCCTTGCCCCTCAGGATTTACAGGGCATTAACTTCCTGATCACCGCCGGCCCCACCTATGAGGATATTGACCCGGTACGTTTTATCGGCAACCGTTCATCGGGCAAGATGGGGTATGCCCTAGCCAGGGCGGCCCGCCAGCGCGGCGCTGAGGTTACCCTGATAAGCGGCCCTTCCACTCTTCCTGATCCGCCCGCAATCACCACTATCCGGGTGCGCAGTGCCCGGGAGATGGCAAAGTTCGTCCAGCAAAAAGCCCCCCAGGCCCAGGTTATAATCAAGGCGGCAGCAGTAGCTGATTACAGCCTCTTAGCCCCAAGCTCAGACAAGATAAAAAAAGGAGCCGCCAGTCTTGAACTTAGGCTTACGGCCAATGAGGATATTCTTAAATCACTGGGAGAATTAAAGGGCGAGAATGCCCTCCCCCTGCTGGTGGGTTTTGCCGCTGAAAGCCGTGACCATCTGGCTAATGGGCTGAAGAAGTTAAAGGCTAAAAATCTTGATCTCATTGTTATTAACGATATAGGAGGCAGCCAAAGCGCCTTTGCCAACGACAGCAACCAGGTTACCATCATCAACCGCCGGGGTAAAAAATTAGAATTACCCCGGCTCAGTAAAGAAGAAACCGCTCACCAGCTTTTAGATCAAATACGCTCTATCCTGCCCAGCCCCTGACTTACAGACCCTTCAGACAGTTATCTTATCGGAATGTAACTATTCAGCAGCACCCCATCTCAGAGTCTACGCTTACCTCGTCTATTCGGGACTTCTCGAATACAAAAGTATGCTTCGAAGTCCCGAATGAACAAACCTGGAGTACTGCTGAACAGTTACATTCAATTAAACTTCATCTCTCCCGCCTTAACGGCCACCAGCAGATGATTAGCCGACGGTGGAATGGGACAGGAAAAATTGTGATTATAGGCGCAATAGGGATTAAAAGCCAGATTGAAATCAAGAGTCACCTGACGAGAACCGCGGCCCTTGGATTTAACATCAAGATAACGCCCGCCGCCGTAGGTTGTTTTAGCGCTGGTCAAATCGGTAAACGGCACAAAAAGATCATCGGGATGTCTCGCGAGAAGATCCTTCTCCTGATAGGCTGTGAGAGTTAATTTATGGCCCTTGAGGCTGAAATCAAGCCTGCCAAGCACCACATATACCCGCGGCCGCCCAGAAGAGGTCTGAATTTGAAAGGTGCCGACGGACTTGACAGGCGTGAAGACGGCCGTCACCTTATAATCTATATCAGGACGATAATAACGCAGCCCCTTAAAGTCCATGCGCTGCACCGGCAGCAGGGGAGAATCCGGATATGAGGCAAAAAATCTGTCCTTATCGGCCCGCGTCTTCAATATTGCCTTTTGATAGGCCAGAATCTGAACCCGGTTTGGCTTTGAACATGACACAACTCCAGTCCAGGCCATGACAACAATCACTATAACAAACAAGGGATGTAATCTTTTCATCAGCGGTCGTGCTCCTCGAGATAGGCCCTGATTACGGCGGAATCAGCTGCCACTACCTCACAACGGCTCTCCTTATTCTCTAACTCCCTAAGAGGCTCCGGCATGGGCTGGCTGCCAATGGCCTGGCCCACGGCGGCACCAAATTTACCGGGGTGGGCCGTAGACAGGCAGATCATGGGCAGTGTGTCCTTATGCTTCAGGCCGGCCGCGACCCCCACTGCGGTATGCGGATCAAGGACATAATCGTTAAGTTCATAAAACTCCCGGATGGTACGAATGACCTCCGCCTCCCCGATCCGCCGGGCCTGGAAATCACCCTGAACCCGTTGTCTGACCTCTGGCGCAAAATGCAGGGTTCCTTGAGCCGCAAAGTCTTCCATCTGCTGACGGGTCTGCCCGGCATCCTGCCCATTCAGGAAATAGAGATAACGCTCAAAATTAGAGGCCAGCTGGATATCCATGGACGGACTGCAGGTCTGCGACACCTCACCGAGGGAGTAATTGCCGTCTTCCACAAAGCGGGTAAGGATATCATTCTTATTGGTGGCAAGTACCAGCCGCCTCACCCGGCCGGGGGTCAGAAGCCGGCGGGCCAGAAAGCCGGCAAAGATATCACCGAAATTACCCGTGGGTACGGTGAAATCCAATTGCCGGCAGTTCTCCTGTTCACAGACCCGGAAATAGCTGTATATATAATAGACGATCTGGGCCAGAATCCGTGCCCAGTTAATAGAATTTATCGCCCCGAGGCAATGCCGTTCCTTAAAGGGTAAATCGTTAAAAATTTCCTTGACGATGGCCTGGCCGTCATCAAAAGTGCCCAGGATAGCGAGATTAAAGACATTATCATCCAGCACCGTAGTCATCTGAAGTTCCTGTACCCGGCTTACCCGCTTATGGGGATGGAGGATAAAAATTTTGATTCTCTCCTTGCCCCGCACCCCATAAATAGCGGCACTGCCGGTATCGCCGGAGGTGGCCCCGAGAATATTCAGGTGCTGGTTGCCCTCTTTTAAAAAATATTCAAAGAGATTACCGAGGAGTTGCAGGGCAATATCCTTAAAGGCCAGGGTAGGGCCGTGAAAGAGCTCAAGAATATAAAGCTCACCATGCTTCACCACCGGGGTTATCTCCTTGTGCCGGAAACCGGCATAGGACTTATTGATTAATCCCCGCAGATCTGCTGCCGGTATCTCCCCGGCAAATAAAGAGATGATCTCAAAGGCCAGATCCTGATATTTCAGAGTACGCCAGGCCTGGATGGCTGCCGCTGATATTTCAGGGATGGATTCCGGCAGCAGAAGACCGCCGTCCGTGGCCAGGCCCATCATCACCGCCTCCTGAAAACTGATGGGGCTTATACCACCTCTGGTGCTTATATATTTCATGTTATTCAATTAGTTAACTATTTATTCCCTGAATTGTAACTTCAGTTGCAGCTCACAGCTCAAGATAACTTATCCGCCTATGTCTGAACAGTTACCACCCCGGCGGTTGATACTTTCAGACGTCAGGCTGAACAGTTATTCCCGATTAAGGTTAAAAAGCCCCCTTCATGGGACAATAAGTGAACTGCCGGTCATTGCAGCGGGAACGGGCAGCTTTAGAACCTCAAGCACAGTGGGAGCTATGTCACACAAGGCCCCCCCCTCGCGCAGGGCAGTACCGCGAAACTTATCCGCCATCAGGAGAAAAGGTACAGGATTTAAGGTATGAGCCGTGTGGGGCTCCTTAATGGTATCATCATACATAATATCGGCATTACCATGATCGGCGGTAATCATCATTACCCCGTCCAGCTTCATAATCTCGGCCGCCAGCCGCCCCAGACACTCATCAACCACCTCACAGGCCTTTACCGCCGCCGCAAATATCCCGGAATGGCCCACCATGTCACCATTGGCGAAATTAAGCACAATAAGACTGTATGGATTCTCCCGCAAACGCCCGAGCAGTTCATCGGTAATTTTATAGGCGCTCATCTCAGGTTTTAAATCATAGGTGGCTACCTCGCGCGGCGACTCAATAAGGGCTCGATCTTCTCCGCTAAAGGGCTGCTCGCGGCCGCCGTTAAAAAAATAGGTGACATGGGCGTATTTTTCAGTCTCCGCGATCCTGAGCTGCCGCAGACCATGGCGGCTTACCTCTTCGCCGAGGATATGATCCAAGGACGAAGGCGGAAAGAGTACCGGCAGTTTGAGATTCTTTTCATAAGAGGTACAGGTGACAAAACTGCCGAGGCACGGGCGGCGCCGGGGGCGGAAGTCGTTAAACTCCGCATCATTAAAGGCGTGGGTTAACTGCCGGGCCCGGTCAGCCCGAAAATTAAAAAACAAAACTGTGTCACCATCCTCTATAAGAGCTAGGGGGCGGCCCTCCTGGCCAATCACTATTGGTTCAATAAACTCATCCGTCGTCCCGGCCGCGTAAGCCGC
>CAZZJP010000164.1:0-4172 GCA_964654555.1 uncultured Desulfobulbia bacterium | reverse complement strand
AACGAAAAGCCAAACCGTCAATACTTAAATCTGCAATTTCTCCCACATAGGGGTAAGCTCCGGCAAAGTTTTCTTCAGAGAGTTTGTAGCGATGGAATTTGCGGCGTTCTGGCCTCATAGTTTCAATCCATATTTTTTAATTTTTTTTTTAAATTATTAAAATTAGTTGCAAAGTTCATACCCTGTTGCCAAGAATGCGATATTCTCACACCAGTCAAAAGATAGCACTAAGTTAGCAGAGATATTGATTAGTCCCCGAAATCACGTTTTAACTGGCTTTTTTCCATTTTTATATTCGGCAATAAAAATTTTATAGAAGAGTTTTTAACCTCTCCACCTCTTTTTATAATTGCTGTCTCATCCTCCGAGAAGAGGTTAAATGACCCAAAATGCGTAAAATGGCCAAATTTTCGCCTTTTATTTTTTATTTCATCTTAGCCCTGTTCTGGGTTAATGTCTTAACTCCGGAACTAGCGGCCGGTAAGTCAAGTCTTCCCTTTAAAAACGGGGAACGGCTCGAGTTCCAGATAAAATGGCTCTTTATTCCCGCTGGTCGTGCTGTTCTGGAAGTACTACCGCCATCCAGCATCATCCCCGGGGCGGCCCATCATTTTGTCCTTACCGCCTCAACCTATCCGGCCATTGATCTCATCTACAAATTCAGGGAGAGGATTGATTCATACACCTCAGCCCTAATTGATAGAACGGTATTCTATAAAAAACGCCAGCAGGGGAACACCGAACGGGATATAACCGTACACTTCAACCTAAAGCGAAATACCTCGCAATACACCAATTTCAAGGAAGTACTGCCGCCGATAAAGCTTCCTAAAGGCACATTAGACCCCTTGGCCGCTCTCTATTTCATTCGCTGCCAGCCTCTTATCCCGGGCCAGACCATAGAACGCCCCATAACCGATGGCAAAAAGGTGGTCATCGGCCGCCTGCGGGTCATAAAACGTGAAGTTATAAGGCTTGCCGGCCACTACTACAAAACCATCAAGCTGGAACCAGAATTAAAGGAGGTAAAGGGGGTATTTGAGAAGAGCAAAAACGCCAGAATGTATGTCTGGGTTACCGATGATAAGAGAAAGATATTGGTACGTCTAAAGAGTCAGGTAGTGGTGGGCAGTTTCACCGCTACCCTGGTAAATCTGGAAATACTTGGTAAAAATGGCAGGCAGGACAAAAAGGATAAAACGAAAAAAGCGGAAACCTCAACAGCCGCCGACGATTATATATGATACGCGGGGCGAGGATGTAGGGGCGTATTGAATACGCCCATTATTGACGCACCCTTCTTAACAGCAGCAAGCACCGCCGTATGTACCGCTCTCTGCCTTCGCAGCCGCCGGGCCGCAGTCAAAGGGGCCAAAATGACGGGAACGCCCACCGCTAACCACAAAATGAGGGGCCAGACGAGTCTCTGAAAGCATGACCGCGGTATTACCACAGACCAGCATCGGTTTATGGGCGATGAAACGGTGATGATCATCAAGATCAAAAAAATGCGGCGCCTCAGGAATGGTACCCTTATAAACAGCAGTCTGGCCGTAGTCCTCGCAGATATCCTCAAGGTCAGCAAGCTTAAAGGCCCGAATAGTTTCGGAATAGAAGGCCGTCATCCCAATCTTGGCCGCAATTTCCGGGTTATCAAGCTCGACACGCCGGCTGTTAAGGTGCCGAAAATCCCGGCAGCCGAGGTTGAGCAGCAAACGTCTGAAATCCTCCCGGTACATGGCACCGGATAGACATTCACCCCTAAGTACCGGATCATCATACAAAGATGCCGGAATCCGGCATCCGGCAAAAATATCCGCGAAAAAAAGTTCACCGCCCGGTTTTAAGACCCGAAAAATTTCAGAGAATACCGCCTCCTTATCAGGAGAGAGATTAAGGACGCAATTAGAGATAACCACATCCACCGAGTTATCCCCCACCTCAAGGGTCTGCAAATCCTCAATATAACCCTGACGAAAATCGACGTTGGTCTTTTCATAGCCAAATCGAACCATCTGACTATCAAGATTACGGCGGGCCACCGCCAACTGCTCATCGGTCATATCTACCCCGATGACATAGCCCTCGGGGCCGGCCAAGCGGGAGGCGAGAAAGGCATCCCGCCCTGTCCCGCAGCCTAAATCAAGAATGGTGCAGCCCTCAAGCAGGGGAGGCAGCGGCGAACCGCAGCCATAGAACTTTTCCAGGATTTCGTCGTTAATCTCGTTTAAAATGGCCTTAATGCGGGCTGGAATCTCATCATCACAGCAACAGGCGCTGGTCTGGAGATCCTTATTCCCCTTGAGAACACGGCCATAATATTCTTTTACCTGCTCAAATTCCATGGCTTAGTTACCCCAAATAACCCAATAACCAAAAACTATTCCAACCCGGCGCTTATGGTCTTGGATAATTTGGCGTCCAGGGTTTCCTTAATCCATTCTGGGGTTATCCGCGGCCCTTCCTTACGCATGGCCTTGGTCACATTGCCAAAACCAACCCGCAGTTTACGGTCACTCAATAGATTAATGGCCTTAGTTAATCGTTCCTTGACCTCTTCTGGATTTAGCCCCTCACTCTGGCCCAGGGGGCCAAGTTCCTTTGTCCGCATTGTGAAATCAGTAATCAGCTTCACAAAGCGCGGAGCCTCGGCAGCAGAAGCCCAATGCAGACCAAAGCGCTCCGGATTTATACCAATCTCGGTTAAGACCTTTTTGACCAAGGCGTTAACTCCCATAGCGTCATAATTACCAACCTGGTAATGGCATTCACCAAGTTGTCAGCCGCCGGTAAATATAGCGTCGGCCCCCTCAACAAAGCCCTTGAGGATAAAGGCGGCATCCACCCGGCCGGTACACATAACCCGGATGGTACGGAGATTAGGCGGATACTGGTATCGCGAAACCCCGGCCGCGTCAGCGGCGGCGTAACAGCACCAATTACACAAAAACCCAAGTATTTTGGGATTAAACTCGTCAGTCATGCTTACTCCTCAATTGAATTACCAAAGGCCTCAATCTGGGCGATAATTTGTTCATTTGTAAAGCCCCCCATGGAAATAGCGAAGGTGGGGCAGTGAGAGGCGCAGATACCGCAGGCCTTACAGGAGGCCACTATGGTCTCGGCCTTGCGTTTCTTGTCTACCTTAATAATCTGAATGGCCTGATAGGGGCAGAGGCTGGCACACAGACCACAGCCAATACAGGCCTCCTGATCAACATGAGAGACTATGGGCTCCACGGCAACCGAGCCCTGGACTAATGGCATAGCTGCCTTGGCGGCCGCAGCCTGGGCCTGAACAATGGTTTCATTCAGGGGCTTAGGCGAATGGGCCAGGCCGCATACGTAGACCCCGGCCACCGGCATCTCCACGGGCCGCAGTTTGACATGGGCCTCCATAAAGAATTTATGCTCTGTTACCGGCACCTTGAGTAATTTACTCAAGACCTCGGTACTCTGCGGCACAATGCCCACACTAAGCGCGATAACCTCGGGCTGCATCACGACATCTTCCTGTAGCAACGGATCATGGAAACTGATTTCCACCTTCTGACCCTTTTTAGTGATCCGGGGTTTGTTATCAACCTCATAGGGAATAAATACCACGCCCTTCTCCCTGGCCTGCTGATATTTTTCCTCGGCATAACCATAAGTTCGGAGATCACGATAGAGAACAAATACCTGAGATTCAGGATTTATTTCTTTGATATGCAGGGCATTTTTAACGGCATGGTTACAGCAGACCTTACTGCAGTAATTCAGATCGTCACCCCGGCTGCCAGCGCATTGCACCATGACTACAGAGGCTGGAGCCCGCTTTTTACCCTTACCTGAGAGCTTAGTCTCTAACTCCTGCTGGGTAATTATCTGCTTTGATTTTACCAATTCCTGCCCCAGTACCTGGGCCGGTTTATGCTCCCGGCCGCCGGTGGCAAGAATAATTACGCCATGATCAATGGTATGCTCGGCGGTCTTCCTACCTTCCTGCACCTTGAGTACCGAAGAAAAATTACCAACAAAACCGCTGATAGTAACCAGCTCGGCCTTGGTTATAACCTCAATCAAGGCGCTGTTTTTTACCTTGGAAATGAGCTTCTTCAGAGTAGCGGCTGTCTCAACTCCTTCAATGGTCTTCTTAATGACCAGCAGATTACCGCCAAGCTCCGCTTCCT
>CAZZJP010000163.1:0-4204 GCA_964654555.1 uncultured Desulfobulbia bacterium | reverse complement strand
GGCCCCCGGAGCCCTGCGCCATCGTTATTTTCGGGGCCTCCGGTGATCTCACCGCCCGCAAGCTTATCCCCGCTTTTTTCGATTTATTTAAGATTGGCCGGCTGCCGGATGATTTTATCATTGTCGGGGCCAGCCGCAGCCCCTTGAATGATGACACCTTTCGTGAGCGCTTAGCCGATAAGCACCAGGGAGGGGCAGAGGATGACACTAAGTGGCAGTCTTTTTTAGAGCGCTGTTTTTATGTCCCTCTGGACTATGATAAGGCGGCTGATTATGTGACTCTGCGGGAGCGTCTGAGCGCTCTTGATAAAACATATAATACCGCGGGTAATCTGGTTTTTTATCTTGCCGTTCCCCCTGGAATTTATCCCCTGGCCTCTAAGCATCTTGGCGAGGCTGGTATGAGCCGTGAGTCTGCGGGCGGGGGCTGGGTGCGGATTGTAGTGGAAAAGCCCTTTGGCCGTGATCTATCCTCGGCTCACGGGCTGAATCATACTATGCACGAGAGCTTTACCGAGGAGCAGATATTCCGCATAGATCACTATCTTGCCAAGGAAACGGTACAGAATGTTCTGATGCTCAGATTTGCCAACACCCTCTTTGAGCCGCTCTGGAACCGTAATTATATAGAGTATGTGGGGATATTGGCGGCCGAAAAACTGGGGGTGGAGCATCGGGCCGGATATTACGAGGATTCCGGTGTTATCCGGGATATGTTCCAGAATCACATGATGCAGCTTCTGGCCCTTACCGCCATGGAGGCCCCCTCAGTATTTGAGGCCCCCAGGGTGCATGAGGAGAAGGTTAAAGTCTTTCGTTCTATTAAGCCATTTACCGAGGCCCGGCCGGCCGAAAATCTTATTCTCGGCCAATATGGGGCCGGTAAAATTGATAACGCGGCGGCTGCCGCTTATCGTCAGGAGCCTGGAGTTGATCCTGGTTCCAATACCCCGACCTTTGCCATGCTGCGGCTCTTTATTGATAACTGGCGCTGGCGCGGGGTGCCATTCTATATTGCCTCCGGCAAACGGCTGGCCGAGAAAAAGACCAAAATTGTGGTGCAGTTCAAGGCCATTCCCCATTATATGTTCCGCTACCTGCTGGGGGATAAAATTCCGGCCAACCGCCTGATTCTGGGCATCTATCCGCGCGAGGAGATAAAGCTCTCTTTTCAGGCCAAGTTACCGGGGACTCAGCTCTGCATGCAGACGGTAAAAATGGATTTTCAGTATCAGAGTAGGGCTCATAGCTTAGATGCCTATTCCCGGAGCCTTTTAGACTGTATTAACGGCGATCATATGCTCTTCTGGGGCCAGGATGGAGTGGAAGAAACTTGGAAATATCTCGATCCGATTCTCTCTTCCTGTAGTCAGTACGGCGGCGAGGGGAGGCGATTAAATTTTTATGAACCAGGGAGCTGGGGGCCTGATGAGTCTCTGGCCTGGATGCGGAGGATTTTAAATGTCTGAACAAACTGCTAAGAGGTTAACCTCTGCAAATTTAGAGGAAGTGAGCCGGGCTGCCGCTGATCTTATTGTTGAACTCGCTGCGACTGCCGTTAACGAGCGCGGCTTTTTCTCTTTATGTCTTGCCGGCGGCCATACCCCGGCCAGGCTTTATGAACTGCTCGCCACGGATTATCACGAGCGGATAAACTGGCGGCAGACCTTTGTTTTCTGGGGTGATGAACGGTTGGTACCCCTGGATCACAAGGACAGTAATTATAGATTGGCGGCGGCCCATCTGTTACCCTGTCTGCCGAAAACCAATATCAAGACCGTGGCGGTGACGGCGGATGATCCGGAGACCGCGGCGCGGCTGTACGAGGAAGATATAGAGTGCTTCAGGCGGGAGCAGGGGATAGGTGACGGCCCTCTCTTTGACTGTGTGCTGCTCGGCATGGGGCCTGACGGCCATTGCGCCTCGCTCTTTCCCGGTTCACCCCTCCTGACGGAGGAAAAGAAACTGGTGGCGGCCATCGCCGAACCCGCCGGTTCTCCGCCGGTGGTCAGGATAACCTTGACCCTGCCGGCCCTTGCCGCCAGCCGGGCGGTAATCTTTATGGTCAGCGGTAGTAAGAAGCTGGAGATTGTCTCTGAGATACTGAGCGGCGGCGGTCTGCGATTTCCGGCGGCCCGAATACGTTCGCAGGGGCCGGTTTACTGGCTGTGCACCCCCTCATAAGAATTAATTTGTTACAGCAAGCTTCTGACCGGATATTACCGCCTTTACACCCCCCGTTCTGACTCCGGCCAGATAATTTTGTGGATCTGTAACTGGAGGCGGACGGGGAGTTGATCCTCTAATATCCAGGCGGTTAGAGCGGCCGGCTCTAATCTTGCCGGTACCGGCGAGAGGAGGAGGGCGGGCAGAGCCGAACCAAGGGCCTCCGGCAGCCGGCGGTGGATTATATCCACGGCCCACTCATAGTCCCGCCTTGAGGTGAGGACAAATTTTAATTCATCGGCCGGGCTCAGGTGTTGGAGATTCGCGAAACACATCTTATTACTCATCCCGGAATCCGGGCATTTGAGATCCATAATTTTGATAACCCCATCCGGCACCGGGGCGAGATCGAGGCTGCCGTTGGTCTCTAAAAGAACTGTACGTCCCGCCTCTTTCAGCTCCCGCAGCAGGGAAATGGTGTTGGGCTGGCAGAGAGGTTCACCGCCCGTCACCTCAACAATGGTGCCTGGATAATGAGCGGCATAGGCCATAATGGCGGAGATTGAACGACTTTCTCCATCCGGAAAGGTATACTGTGAGTCACAGTAACGACAACGCAGATTGCAGCCGCTCAAGCGGATAAAGACACAGGGTAGCCCGGCCCTGGTTGATTCTCCCTGAATACTGTAAAACAGTTCTGAAATCTTTATCGGCAGATCAGCGGCCGCCACGATAGATAACCCCGTTGCTGGCGGTCTCGCCGACCTGGACGCTGTAGAGATCATAACGCTCATCAGAAAGCACTTCGGCGAGCTGCTCAAAGATATAGACCGAGATATTCTCGGAGGATGGATTTTTGTCCTGGAAGGCTTGATGACTGTTAAGATCACAATGATCCAAATCGTCCATGACCAGGGCTACCGCCTTTTTAATTACCCTGAAATCCACCCCCATGCCGAGATGATCCAACTCTCTGGCCCGTACCGTTACCTTGATGTTCCAGTTATGGCCGTGGGGTTTCTCACAGTTGCCGGGGTAATCCCGCAGGTGGTGACCGGCTGAAAACTGGGCCTTGATGAATATATCAAACATTGGTTTTCCTCTCGTGTTTTATTGTTGCAATTAATCAGTACTTCATATAAGTATTGCGGCAGTTGAATTGGCGGGTAAGCGTATAGTTTGCCTTTAATTCTATTAAAGCTGGATATTAATGAACTTTGTTCGAATTTACCAGATTAAATTTTATAAATTAAAGTTTCAGGAGAGAAGAAATGGCCCGTATCGCGCCACTTAGGGGATTACGCTATAATCCAGCCAAGATTGCCAATATGGAGGAGGTGGTTTCACCGCCCTATGATGTTATTGATTCCCAAAGCCAGCAGGCCCTGGCCTGTAAGAATTCCTATAATATGATTCATCTGGACCTTACCAAGAGTCTGGCGGCTGAAGACCTTACCGATGAGCGTTATCTGCGGGTTCGGGATACCTTCGAGAACTGGCAGCGGGATGATATCCTGATCCGGGACAGCGCCCCGGGGCTTTATCTGTATTTTACCGAGTATACCCTGCCTTCCGGCAGAAAAATGGTCAGAAAGGGCTTTATATCTCTGGTGGGACTGGCCGAATTCTCCGAAGAGGTAATAAAACCGCATGAGAAGACCTTTAAAAGCGTGACCAGCGACCGGCTGCGCCTTATTGATACTTGCCAGGCCCAGTTCAGTCCTATATTTTCTCTCTATTCCGATCCTGAGGGTCAGGCCATGGCCAGACTTGAGGCGCATAAGGATGGGAAACCACTCGTTGATGTCAGTGACCATGATGGCTGTCGGCACCTGCTGTGGCAGGTAACCGATGCCGACACCATTGCCGGAGTTCAGGCCTTTCTCGCCTCTAAGGCCTTCTATATCGCCGACGGTCATCATCGCTATAATACCTCACTGCAGCTGCGGGAGTTGATGCGCCAGCGTCAGGGTGAGGTGGCGGCCGACAGCCCCTATGACTATACCATGATGTATCTCTGCGGCATGGAGGATGAGGG
>CAZZJP010000162.1:0-4211 GCA_964654555.1 uncultured Desulfobulbia bacterium | reverse complement strand
TTACAGTTCATAGTTTAGGGCAGGTTATCCGCCTTAGCTAAATAGTTACGATTTCCACCAATAAGAAATTTATGGCGTATAAACGGCTCCACAACATCTAATCGGCAGGGGAATACAGAACATCCCCTTTAACTGCAACTCTCATTCAGACAATAAGCAAGGCGACATGACAACAACCATCGACCCCGTAGAACTAACCAGCCAGCTCATAAAGATTCCCAGCGAATCTTCAACCCCTCTGACCACGAGACAGGAGTCAGTCGAAGAACTCGTTGCCGCTCACCTAAGCTCCATATGCCGTCAGACGGATGTGGAGCATGAACTCTTTGAAGCCCTGCCCGGCCGCCGCAATCTCATTGCCCGTTTCCCAGCCCCCGGCCGTCCTAAATTGCTAATCATGGCTCATATGGATACGGTGAGCGCCAGAGAGATGAACACCCCATTCAGCGGTGAGATAAAAGAAGGGTGCCTGCTGGGGCGGGGCGCCTGCGATGACAAGGGACCGCTGGCCGCGGCTTTTGCCGCCCTCATTAACCTAAAGGCAGAGAATAGAGGCTTTGATACCACCTTTGCCGCCACGGTAGACGAGGAATGTACCATGTCCGGTTCCAGAGCCCTGGCTCTCAGGAAACCAGAGTTTGATCTCTGCCTAACCCTGGAGCCCACCGCTCTCCGCATCATCCACGCCCACAAGGGAGTATATCGCTGCCGGATAATCTGCAGCGGCAAGGCCTGCCACTCATCGCAGCCGGAACAAGGGCGAAACGCCATTATCGCCATGTACGATATTATGACCGACCTCCAGATGCTGGAGTTTAAATTACGGCAGCATACAGACAGAGAACTGGGCCGCGCCTCACTGAGTATCACCAGAATCAAGGGAGGCTCATCAATAAATATTATCCCGGATCATTGTGAAATTTCGGTGGATATCCGCCTGCTGCCCAACCATGATCCGGCAGAGACAGCCCAGAGAATCAGGGCGGTATGCGCCGGACGGGCCAAGGTAGAAGACATCTTTCAGGCCAGAGCGGTCAAGACCGATCTGCATAATCAGCACATTAAACGCCTGCAGGAGGTAATGGCGGCCCAGGGCCATGATCTGCCCCCCGCCACCGCCTCATACGCCACGGATTGCGCCCAGCTCAGCCACCTGGGGCCCTGCATCGTCTGGGGGCCGGGCGATATTGCCCAGGCCCACCAACGCAATGAATATATTGAGCTTGACCAATTACGGGAGGCCCACGAAATATTGCTTAATTTTTTAAGCTCCGGCTGACTCCCCGAGAACAGCCGCCTTCACCGCCTCTACCCCCACCCGCTCGACAAAACGGCAAGTACGTTCCTTCTTGCGGGCCTGATCGTTATAAAATTCCAGGAATCTCTTAGCCAGACGCACCAACTCAGGCGGAGTAAGATCCGCCGCTATAACGTCACCAATTCTGGGCCTGCCGCCGGCGTTGCCACCGACGATGAGAGTCCAGCCCTTTTTCTTGGCAAAGGCCCCCAGATCCCTCATATAGCTCTCGGCACAGCACATTGGGCAGCCGGATACGCCGATTTTAATCTTGGCGCGCATCTCCTGGCCGCTGAACATCCCCTCAAGCTCCATGGCCAATCCCAGAGAATCACCCACCCCGAATTTACAGACGCTGTTCCCGGGACAGGCCTGAGCATAATGCAGACAAAGCTCCGTGGCCCGGCCGACATCCATGCCCAATTCGTCCCAAGCCGAATTAACGTCCTCCGGCCGCAACCCCACCATGGCGAGACGCTGGCCAGAGGTGATTTTTATGATCGGCACCTTAAACTTTCTGGCGGTTCGAGCCACCTTCTCCAGAATTTCCGGGCTGATAATCCCCGCTGGCGTCCGTGGTACAATAGCATAGGTTTCTTTGTCGCGCTGTAAAATAGCACCCGGCAAATCAGTCATTTCCCCATCTCCCCCTTTGTAAAAATTTAACCTGACTATTTCATCTCCACCGTCCATAGCCTTTCTCAAAAATACGAAAGTGCAGGGTGAGCAACGCCCGCCCTGCACAGTATATACAAGTGTTTGATTAATCAGCCGGTTTTACATAGTTACAGAATCAACCAAGCTTCAAAACCACATAGCGACTGCCCCGTTCATCACTTACAAGCAATAACACGGAATCACTGCCGTTACTGATAAGTTTTTGCATCTGGCGGACATTATCCACCTTCCGGCGGTTAACCTCCAAAATAAGAGTACCCGGTTTAATACCGGCCATGGCCGCCACGGAACCAGACTGCACCTCGGTTACCATAACCCCATGGCCGCTGGCAAGACCATACTTACGGGCCATTTTGGGATCAATATTCTGCACCGCGAAACCAAGCTTATCAAGGGTCAGACCCGAGGCGAAGGAATTTATCTGACCATCTGGCAGCCGACCGGTAGTAATGGCGAGTTTCAACCGTTTGCCATTTCTAACCACCGTAATATCAGTGCTGGTATTTGGGGGCACCATGGCTACCCGGTTACGAAAAGAACCCACATCACGCACCTCTTTCCCGGCAAAACCCACCACCACATCACCACGCTTTATTCCCGCCTTATCAGCAGCAGAGCCTTCAGAAACCTGAGCAATCAAAACCCCGTTATCCATATTAAGGCCAAAACTCTTGGCCAACTCCGGAGTCATCTGTTGAATCATCACCCCAAGATAACCGCGGCTCACCTTGCCCTTACTCTTCAACTGCTGCTCAATTGATCTGACCATATTGATGGGAATGGCAAAGCCTATCCCCATATAACCGCCGCTTTTACTGAAAATAGCCGTGTTCATGCCCACAGCCTGACCATCGAGATTGACCAGCGGGCCGCCTGAGTTTCCCGGATTAATAGCGGCATCGGTCTGAATAAAATCCTCATAGTCATTAATACCCACCGAATTTCGCCCCTTGGCGCTGACAATACCGGCGGTAATGGTATGCGACAAACCAAATGGATTACCCACCGCGATGACCCATTCGCCCACCTCCAGCTTATCAGAATTGCCCATGGGCAGGGTGACCAGATTTTTGGCGTTAATCTTGATCAAGGCCACATCAGAGCGCTTATCAGCCCCAATGACCTTGGCGACAAATTCCCTTTTATCCTCTAATCTCACTGTAATCTTATCAGCGCCCTCCACCACATGATTATTAGTCACGATATAACCAGATGGATCAATAATGAATCCTGAGCCCTGAGCTACGAGATAGGGATGCTTGCGAGCTGGCATATGCCGCCGTTGGTAGGGAAAGGGAGTACCAAAAAAACGCCTGAAAAGATCATTGTTAAAGGGCATCATATACTGATTACCCCGGTTCCTCGTCACCTCCTTTTCCACCTTGATAAAAACCACCGCCGGCGAGACCCGTTTAGCCACTGAGGCAAAGGCCTCACCGGTACGGCGCAAGCTTTCAATCCCTTTGTCGGCTGAGGCTGTAGAGACCATAAACGCCCAGAGCAGCAGGCCCAGGACAGCAAGCGTAACTGCTCCTTTTCTCTTTATTATTCGCTCCATGACATTTCTCCTTTTTAATTCATCGGTAATCTGCCCCGCGTCATCAGGCAGACCTGCAGCGGCATCTCTTTTATAAAGCCATGCCTCTTGAGAATTATTATTTGCTCACTAAAGAGATGTTTGTCAAGCGTTTCCGCTAATTAAAACGTACCGCTCTATAACGTGGCATGCCGCCCCGCCGGGGCATAATGCCCCAGACACAGGCCGTTAGACAGCCGCTATGAAAATAGCCATAACTCATTGACTTTATTGATTTTACAAAAAAATATACGGTATGGCACGACAGATGCATATTAGATAACCAGCTGTCAATAAATAATTTAAGGCGCGCGGGTAATCCCAGAGCCTTAATGTAAATGGCAGCTCTTAAAGTGTGACGTCTAAAAATAGCAATAACCACCGAAATGTAACTGTCCAACCGCAACTTGGGGCAGCTGGGCAGTTACCATAAATGAAAAGGAGAAGCCATGTTAAGCAACGCGATGAGTACTGATAGACTTCCAACCCATTACCCGCTGACCTCCACCGCCCAGCAGGTTTCCACCTTCTACAGCCCGGAGTTGGTGCAATATCTCCGGGAAATTGGTTCTTACAAGGTCTTGAGCCGGGATGAGTCCGAGCAACTGGCCATCCGTTATCAGCAAAACGGCGATGAAGAGGCCGGCCGGGAGTTAATCC
>CAZZJP010000161.1:0-4268 GCA_964654555.1 uncultured Desulfobulbia bacterium | reverse complement strand
GGATCCGGATGTCATCATGGTGGGTGAGATTCGTGATCTGGAGACGGCCGAAATTGCCGTGCAGTCATCACTCACCGGCCACCTCGTCTTCAGCACCCTGCATACCAACGATGCTGTCTCCGCGGTGGCCCGGATGATTGACATGGGAGTGGAGCGCTTTCTAATCTCCTCATCGCTCAGGGCCATTCTGGCCCAGCGCTTAGTGCGCCGGATCTGCCTGGAATGCCGGGTAGAGAAGGGCTATCTCTCGGAATATACCGACTACAAGCCCGAGGGAGATGACTTTTTAATGTATAAGGGTAAGGGCTGCCCAACCTGTTCCGATACCGGGTTCATCGGCCGGATCGGAGTCTATGAGTTCCTGCCCATCAGTGAAAACATGGGCAAGGGCATATCCCGGGGCAATGACCTCATCGACCTTCAGAAAATCGCCGAGGCAGAGGGCTTCCAGACCATGTTCAAGGACGGTCTGGAAAAGGTCAGGGCGGGAATCACCACCTTCGCCGAGGTTATGCGGGTAACGAGGAGTGCCATGCATGAGTCTGTTTAACTACACTGCCTTAGACAGCGCCAACAAACTCAGCAAGGGGGTTATTGACGAACTCGACAAACAAAGCGCCGCCCGCAGCCTGTTAGACAAAGGGCTGCGCCCCCTGGAAATAAAGCCCCACCACGAGAGTAAATCATTCCATTTTTCCCTGGCTGCCTTTCGGAAGGACAAACTCACCAAAGCTGATATTGATTTTTTTACCGCCCAGATAGCCCTGCTCTTAAAGGCCGGCCTCTCCCTTGACGCCGCCCTGCGCACCATGCGGCAAAACAGCCAGAAACCAGCCTTTAAAAAATTTACCGCCGAAATTGAGCGTAAGCTGAAAGAGGGTAAATCCTTTTCCGAGGCCCTGGCCGACTACCCTATGTTCTCCTCCATGTATGTCAGCATCGCCCGGGCCGGTGAGGAAGGCGGCATCCTGCCCAGTATGCTGGCCCGTATTGCCGACTACCAGAAGACCTTTCAGGAGCTGGGCCAGTATGTCGTATCGGCCTCCATATACCCCCTCATCCTGCTCATGGTGGGGGTAGTCGCCATCGGTATCCTGGTGACCACCATCCTGCCCCGCTTTCAGGTTCTTTTCCAGGGCATGGGCCATAAACTGCCCTTAAACGTCAAGATTATGATGGATGCCTCGGCCTTTCTGTCGAATCATATTTTCCTGTCCCTCCTAACGCTCAGCGCCCCCGTTATCGGGCTGGTGTATTTTATCAAGAGCCCTCAGGGCCGGAGAATCTGGGATGAAAAGTCCATCACCCTGCCCCTTATTTCCAGCTTTATCCGGGATCTGGAGACCACCCGCATCTTCCGCACCCTGGAGGTACTGGTCAAAAACGGTGTCCATCTCGCCGTCGCCCTGAAGATATGCAGCGGGGTTGCCGGCAATATTGAATATCAAAGATTACTGCAAAAGGCCACCCGTGCCTTGAAGGAGGGGCAGCGCATTGCCCCTAAGCTGCAAGGGGGGCTCTTCCCAGACCTCGCAGTGGATCTCCTCGCCATTGGTGAGGAATCCGGCAGCGTCGGCGAAGTATGCGGCGAGATTGCCGAGCATTACGAGCAGGAACTGCGCCTGCGCATCAAACGCCTGATCGCCATGATCGAACCGGCCTTTATCCTGATGATCGCCCTGGTGGCGGGTTATGTGGTCATCTCCATGCTGACGGTTATTCTCAGTATTAATGATATTGCCGGTTAAAAAAAAAGGTGCCGGGTTCAGGGGCTTCTCGCTCCTGGAACTCCTTGTGGTCATGATAATCATGGGCATTCTGGCTGGAGTGGCCGGCCCCTCGGTGGGGCGCTTCATGGATTCCCTGGCCTTTAAAAAACAGAGCGGCCGGATAATGGCGGCAGTCCACTACGCCCGCCTCAAGGCGGTGACCAACGGCAGGCCCGTAATCATGACCCTGGATCCAGGCAATAATAATCTGCGCCTTGAGGAGGGGGCAGTAAAAGAGGAACGCGATCTAAGGCTTGCGGCCGGCGATACCATAAGCATCAATCCGGAAATCATAAAATTCTCCCCGGACGGCCATGCCACGCCCGCCGTTATATCATTCAGCAAGGGTGACCGCAGCGAGAAGATTATTATCGATTCCCTCTCCGGGCTGCCTGTTTTGGATGTAGACAATGGGGATTAAAAAACAAGGTTTCACCCTCTTTGAGCTTATCGTTGCCATCCTGGTGCTGGCCATGGTCTCGGTCATGCTCTATTCAATACTGAACGTGGGGATTAAATTCTCCGCCCAGGGCAACCGCCGGTTGTTGGCCATGGAACGGGAATACGGCCTCCTGAATCTGCTCAAGAGCCAGATCAGCAGTGCCGTCTATGACTATAATAAAAAGAAGTTACTCATCTCCAGTGATGATGATATCTTCCGCCTTGTTACCCGCAGCCCCTATATCTTTGAGAATGCCGGGATTGTGCTGGCCATATATCGTTATAACAGCAGTGAACAGGCCATATATTATACCGAAAAACGTGATTATTATAATGTGGATTACCCCTATGATAAATACGTGCCGGATTTTGATGAGATGACCATTTTATCCCGTAACGTGACTTCCTTCGCAGTAACCTATGACCAGGATACCGGCCCCGAGGTTGACATTACCTATGAGGGGCAGGATTACAGCGTAGTGCCCAAATGTGCCGATGCCATGGCACTGAGCAAATTACAGGACAATGCAGAATAAAGGTTTTACCCTCATAGAAATTCTGGTAGCGGTGGTAATTATGGGTCTGGCCTATGTGGCCATTCTCCAGAGCTTCTCCCTCTCAAGCCGTAATATCGCTCGCTTAGATAAAGAACGCACCTCTCTCTTAGTTAATTCTCTGAACTTTGAACGGCATCTATTAATTCCTGAGCAACTGAACAACGGAGCGACAGACTTCGGCGATGACGTAATGGCTAAGGGCGCCTTCTATCAATTATCCCTGGCGACAAGTAAAAATAATGTTTTTATGACCCTGAAGCTGGACAAAAAGTAATAATGTCTGCTAATCTAATAATTAACAAGCGCCAAAAGAGGGCGGCGGGTCAGAATGGTTTTGCCCTCGTGGTGGTGATTCTGGTTATGTTGCTGGCCAGCGTTCTGGCCTCCCAGCTCATCATGCTGACCCGCACCGAATTAAAGATCTCCCATAATATAAAATCGCGCGCCGTCGGCCATTTTCTGGCCGAGGCCGGGGTAAACCTGGGGCTGTTTCGGCTGTTGGATCGTCCCTTAGATGCGCCTGTCAATCTGGGGCCGGAGGAGGATTGGGATAAATTTTACCAGGGCTATAAATATGCCCTGTTTCTTCCCACGGGCCGGGTTACCTATTACGTAAGCAACGAATCCGGTAAAATTGATTTAAACCACGCCTCCCCTAGACTCATGCGTCTTTTTCTAGCCTATGAACTGGGCCTGGAACCAGGTACCGATGATGTACGAATTGACACGATCATGGACTCCATCGCCGACTGGCGGGACTCCGACGACATGCACCGCGTAAACGGGGCAGAGAGCGAGTATTACAGCAACCTCGACTCGCCCTATATTGCCAGAAACGGCCCCATTAAAGACCCATCTGAGTTCTTTTTAATCAAGGGTACCAGGGAGCTGGCCGGTAAATTCGCGGCCGCTGATATTTTTACCGTCCATAATCCGACCGGCAAAATTAATTTCAACAGTGTAACCCCTGCCATGCTGGATTTTTTAACAAGCGACAGTAAGGAGGCCGCAGCCGCTTACCAGGCGGCTAAAAAGGAATACGGTTATAATATTCAAGCCGTTGCCGCTGAGATCATGGGCGACAAACAATATGATCTTCTGCATAACTATCTGAACTATAACCGCGGCATGAACCAATATTATTTTATTGTCGGTACCGGTTATGCCGATGAAGTGAAAGCGGACATGGAACTGCAGGACGAGGCCCAGGAAGGTGCCGTTAAGCCTCACCACACCGCCGTCATCGACAGTCTGCTGATAAGAAAAAACGGCCACAATTTTGCCCGGATGGCCTGGCAGGAACGTTACCAATGAACTCAAGACAGAAGCCGGGAAACAGGAGACAGAGGGCCGTTTACAGCCCAGCCTGAATAATTTATGAAAGAACCTGTTGAAATAATCATCAGCAAACACGGGATAACCCTCTGCCATCCCACCGACTGTGCAAAATCAGCCTTTATCGCCAGGGACGAGAAGGGAATTGGCGGCAGCATTGGCGAAT
>CAZZJP010000160.1:0-4270 GCA_964654555.1 uncultured Desulfobulbia bacterium | reverse complement strand
TGATTGCCTCTACCCCGTCTTTAACGGTGATGACCTCAAAGCCGTTGGTCTCCAGCATCATTGTGGCAATATCACGGATCATTTTTTCATCATCCATAACCATAATCAGTTCGCCAGCGGCCGGTTTGATGGGAGATTGTGGTATGATGGGAGAATTCAGGCTGGGTTCCCCGGCTGTGACGGGCAGGTAAATGGTAAAAACAGTACCTCCCTTATTGTTGGAGACGGCTTTGATAAAACCGCCGTGTTTGCTTATTATAGAGTGAGAAATGGCCAGGCCCAGGCCGCTGCCCTTTGCTTTGGTGGTGAAATAGGGATCAAAAATCTGGTCAATTATATCGGTCGGGATGCCGGGGCCATCATCGCTGATCGTGGTTTTGATATATTTGCCCTCTGGATCAAGGACGGGGAACATCTCCGCCGCCGGGGCGTTGATATTTTCACTTTTGATCTTTATCAGGCCGCCGGAGCTCATGGCCTGACGGGCGTTAATTATCAGATTCTGAATAACCTGACTCATCTGACCGGGATCAAGGTCAACGAGCCAGAGATCAGGAGGAATATCGTATTGACACTGTACTGAACTGCCATGCAGGACAAAATCCGCTGTTTCCCGGATAATCTGGCCCAGATTGGCCGTTGTTTTTACTGGATTACCGCCCTTGGCAAAGGTCAGGAGCTGCTGGGTAAGGCTCTTTGCCCTTCGGGAGGCCTTATCCGCCGCCTCTAAGAGGGGGTAAATCTTATTATTGGGGTTAGTGAGGTGCTGAGCCAGATTAAGATTGCCCATAATCGCGGTGAGTATATTGTTGAAATCATGGGCAATACCGCCGGCCAGAACCCCCACTGATTCAAGTTTCTGGGCCTTGTTTAATTCTTCGTTAAGTCGTTTTGTCTCGGTAACATCCCGGAAGACCAGGACTACCCCGATAATCCGGCTTTCCCGGTCACGTATGGGGGCACCGCTGTCGGCGATGCTGCGTTCCATGCCGTTTCTGGCAATGAGGGCGGTGTGGTTGGCGAGATCAACAACCTGACCGTATTTTAGTACCTTCGGCACCGGGTTTTCTCGGGGGACTCTGGTAAATTCATCAATAATATTAAAGACCTCTGCTATGGGATGACCGGCTGCCTCTTCCTGAGTCCAGCCAGTAAGCTGCTCACTTATCCGGTTAAGGAGGACAACCCGGCCCTCAATATCAGTGGTAATAACTCCGTCACCAATACTGCGCAGGGTAACGGCGAGGCGCTCTCTCTCGGCCTCCAGGGCCTTCTGGATTGCCTGACGTTCCGTAACCTCATTTTCTAAGGAAAAATTGGTTTCCTCAAGTTCGGCGGTACGCAGGGCTACCATTTCCTCAAGGTTGTTTTTGTACTCCTCAAGTTCAGTGTGAATGATTTTAACTCGCTGGTAGTAGAGGCTGAAGGCGAAGATAATAAAAAAAGTGGCAGTATTTATAGCTCCGCTGAAGGGTGACAGCAGATGCCAGATATGCTCGCGGCCGCTCAGAATGAGAATTTGTTTTATAAGGTGGCCGCAGGAACGAGAGACGGCAAAGACGACAATAGCGAGGGTAAAAAGCAGAATGTAGTGGCGAAAGATGTCTTCGTGGCGCACTCGATACCAGGCCCAGGCCTGTTGCAGGCAGCCTATGGCCAGCAGCAGGGCCAGAACAGAACCGATACTGTCAATAATCTCCACTGGAGCCCAGGGGACAATCATGGTTGCCGCCGCCATTTTCTCAGGGCGAGAAAGAGGAAATACAGTGCTGGTAAAAGAAGAAGATGATCTAAGCGGGAGAGGTAGAACAGAAGGTCGGCGCTGGAGTGGATGGTAAAGTATATATGATGGCCGCCCTGGTTTTGAAACTGGTTGGGATTGATATATTCGGCCAGCCAATGGCCGCTAAAGGTCAGCAGGTTCCAAAGCAGGATGAAGACAAGAAAGGTCGTAAACTCCGGCCAGCCGGAGGCTGAATGGCGTTCGCACCAAGTGCTGATTAAAAGATATACCATGCCGGCCATAAAGAGCAGATGTCCTATTTGGTGGGCCACCAGACCTTCAGTGCCGCCATGATGCTGTACTGCGAGGGCGGGAGCGGCCTGGAGGACGACAAGGCAGAGGGCGGTTAAGGCGGATATTATCTTCATGGCATTAATTATGAAAATATTTACTGATTACCTGCTTTATGACATATTGCATAATTTTACTAACATAAAGGGTAACTATTCAGCTGCACCCAATCCGGAGTCTTAGCTTACTTAGGCCTTCTTGAATACCAAAGTATGCTTCGAAGTCCCAAGTGAACGAAGTAAGTGTAGACTCTGAGCTGGAATACTGTTGAACAGTTAGGCTTTGGGGCTATTGTTACTTTTAGACATCACACTGAATAGTTACACATAAAGAAGTATAAACTAATAAAGAGCGCGTTGTCAAATTAATCGAAAAGCGCGCGAAATTAAAAGGGGAAATTTACTTGTAATGTTAGGTTGTTGAGTCCTGTCTACCAGGCTGTTTGGCAAGCCGCCTGTCTATGCTTTTATAGGGTTTAATATCAATAGACAGAGGGCGGAGGCGGCCAGCGCTGCCCCGATGAAGAAGGCGTTTTGGGCTCCAAGCCTGGCCCAGAATACCCCGAAAAGCAGACTGGCGGGCAGGGCGGCAAAGCCTACCACACCGTGATACCAGCCGTAGGCCCGGCCGCGGCCTTGGGGCGGGGTGAAATCCGCCACCAGGGCTCGTTCTGCTCCCTCTGTTAATCCGTAATAGAGGCCATAGAGAAGCAGAAGTCCGCCTAAGGCGTTAAGATGAGAGGCCATAGGTATAGCCATGTAGACAATAAGGTAAATAAACCAGCCGCCCATAATCGCCGTTCGGCGCCCTAAACGGTCGGCCAGCCAGCCGCCTGGCATGCTGCAGATAATCTTGGCGATATGTAATAATATCCAGAGGCTGATTACCCAACCAAGGCCCAGACCGAATCTGGTCTGGGCGTAGAAGATGATGAATAAATCGGAGCTATTGCCCAGGGTGAAGATGATCACTGCCAGCAGAAAGAGGAAAAAACGTGGCGGTAGCCTGTCTGGGGCGGATGAGGCGGCAGGAGTATGAGTAACAGGTGTAGCGGCTTTTTCTTTGACCAGCCGCCAGAGAGAGATGGTGGCTGCTATGCCTGGAATGGCGGCCAGGGCGAATAACCAGCGCAGGGCATTCATCTCCCGCGGCCCGGCCTGGATAATACCTTGCTGCCAAAGCAGGGCACGGCCCAGCACGAGGTATAAAAAAGCGGCGGCCAACAGTGGGCCGCAAACCGCGCCGCCATGATCCATCAAGCGGTGAAAGCTGAAGGCCCGGCCTCTGATCCCGGCGCTTATTGATTCACTGAGCAGGGCGTCACGGGGCGCGGTGCGGATGCCCTTGCCGATCCGATCACCAAGCCGGAGGGCTGCCACCTGCCAGCCAGCCCCGGCTAGGGCGGTGAGGGGACGAATAATGGTTGATATGGCGTAACCGGTCAGGGCTAGGGGTTTACGACGATGCAGACGGTCGCTGAGGCGGCCGGAGTATAATTTGAGCAGGCTGGCAGTGCTTTCTGAAATCCCTTCCATGAGGCCGATGTAGACGGCAACCATGGCCGACGGCATGAGGCCGCTGAAGAAAATTGGTAAGAGGGGGTAGATCATTTCGCTGGAAAGATCATTGCAGAAACTTACCAGACCGAAGGCCAATACATTGCCGCCTAAAATGTCTCGCCATTGTCCCTTCCCCGCCTTTTTCATCGGCTGGTTCTCCCTGTAATTATTTTTCAGGTGCCATGTGGTACGAAAAAACCCGCCTTTTCTATATTACATGAAAAAGGCGGGTCTTATTATTTTGTGGTGGAGCTGGGCGGGATCGAACCGCCGGCCTATACGTTGCGAACGTATCGCTCTCCCAACTGAGCTACAGCCCCATAAACGTGTGATTAATATCGCAGAGCGCGGAAAATATCAAGCTCTTTATCAGAGGACAGACGACAGAAGACAGAGCGCAGAGGGTGGGGGCGGGGGCGGAACAGTCTGCTGCCCGCCCTCCACCGGCCGCTGCTTATTTATTCTATTACAGATTGCCGGTTTTGTTCAGTAAAATTACTGCTGCTTTATATGAGATGACTATAATGGCCAGCCATGAAATTAATAATATAGCATTCATAGAGTTTTCCTTATTGATAAGTTTTTTGTAACTATTCAGCGTGATGTCTAAAAGTAACAATAACCACCGGAGTGTAAC
>CAZZJP010000159.1:0-4336 GCA_964654555.1 uncultured Desulfobulbia bacterium | reverse complement strand
CGGGCGGGATGAGGACGGTAATTCCCTGCCAGCGGGCCTTAAAGAGAACGGGCCATGGAGAAGCAGCCGCCGGGACGGGCTGTTTCTCCGCCATTGTTGTTCCCGCCTCCCGCAGCTTGGTGGCCAGCTGCTTTTTCTGAGTTTCAAGATATAGGCGGATACGGCGCTGGGCGGCGTATAATTTGTCATAGCCCTTGGTTTTGCCGAAAAGATTTTCCAAGGGGAGTATCTGCTTTATACATTTGCCAAGGGCCTCAATATGATCCCGTACCGCGGCTGTCAGGGCCGGGGATGGACTGTTTTGCTCCTGGTGAAAGCCGTGGCGCAGACCCATAGCCAATAATTTCTGTTGACTATCGAGCTGGCGGCCGATTTCCTGTTCCGCCCGATAGAGCTTTACCGCCTTTTTGCGGCGGGCTAATTCCGCCACCGGCCTGAGTTTATTTAGACATTGTTTTATTGTCTCAATATTAGACCTTAGAGCGCCGCTTAGAATTTCTGGAATCTGGTCAGGCTGGGTGGGGCCGTAATTGCTATTCAAGGCCGTACTTAGGCGGTCTTTTTCTTCTTCTAATGTTTCTCTGACCTGCTGGTGAATGGTTAGATACTCAGCGTAGCGTGGATTTTGGCCGAATAATTTCTCCAGGGGCAGGAGGCGGTTGATACATTGAGCCAGGATACTAAGGTGAAGATTGATAATATTGCTGATCTCCTGGGGGATACCATCTGGTAGATCGGCACTGATGATTTCCGGGCCGAAGGCATCATTATCCGGGGCCGGCCGGCGGTCTTGCCCGGTTTTGTCAAGGGCTTTTGTGGAGATTTCTTCATTAATGGCCTGTAACTCTTTTATGAGCCCGGCGGTTTTTATTTTAACCTCCTGAGCCTTATCGGGGCAGGTAAAATCTTTAAAGAGAACGATGGTTTTACGCAGTAAACCAGAGGCTATGGGCGGTACTTGGGCGGGCTTTTCCGCTATAGCGGTCATGAGGCTGCGGGTAAGGTCGATAATTTCAAACAATTCTTTATTGTCTGTATCTAATAATTGGCGTAAATCATCTAACAGCGCCTGAAAATCATCGGTTCCAGCCCTGGAAACCTCCCAGTCGAGGGCGAGAAAGGTCTGGTCAAGGCGGTTAAGCAGGAGGTTGAGCTGGTCGCTGCGTCTGGGTCTGGCTTTCGTCGTTTCTTCTGCATTGTCGGGTGCCGGCTGGCTGGCTTCTACGGTTGGAGCCGCAGGAGCCAGGGGCAGGGGCGGAGTATCTGCTGGGGGGGGAGCATCTGTTTCCTTGCCTTCAGACGCTGGATCAGGGGCTGTATCCTCAGCGGTAGAAATCTCTCTCACCTCGTTGGTTAAGGGGTCAATCTCGATGGTTCTTCTCGCAGTGAATAATTCGTCTATGGCATCATCAATTTGATCGGCAAAATTAGCCTGGCCCTTTTCTGACATGATATTACCCTTTGTTTAACTTCCAGATTGCGCTGATTTTTAATCTAACAGGCGGTTTTTCTCTGCTACCTGATGGACGGTGAGCTTGCTTATGGCCCGCAGGCTCTCAAAGACCCCTTCGCCAAGGGTGGCGGTTGCCGTAAATTCAGGGGCCTGGAGTTCAGAATTAAGGTCGGAGGATAATTCGGCAACGCTCAGGGTCGGAATTTCGCTCTCGGTGAGATCACGTTTGTTATATTGTAAGACAATGGGAACGTCCGAGAGCTTTATACCCAGTTCGGCCAGATTATTACTTAGACCGGCGAGGCTGTCTTTATTGCGCTGGCGGCGCACCTGGAGAGGGTCGGCGACAAAAACTATACCGTCAACCCCCTTTAATACCAGCTTACGGGTGGCTTCATACATTATCTGACCCGGTACGGTGTAGAGCTGGATACGGATATCAAAATCATGTACCGAACCAAGGTGGAGGGGCAGGAGATCAAAAAACAGGGTGCGGTCTCCCTTGGTGTCAATGGTAACCATCTTGCCCCTGGCCTTTGGGATCATGGCGTGGTGGATATAGATGAGATTGGTGGTTTTGCCGCAGCGTCCTGGGCCGTAATATACTATTTTACAGTGTATTTCTCGTTTGCCGAGATCAATTAATGCCATTATCAGAGCCTTTTGGTAACTATGCGGTTAAGGCAGACAGGCTGCCCTAAACAGTTACGCCTTTTAAAATATTTTTTACCGGGGTAAGCAATTCATCCGCGCGGCACCTGATGAGGCCCAGAGAGACCTCGTCACTAAATATTGACAGCATGATTAACTCCTCGTCGAGGCGGAGGAAGTACATGCTGGAATTTTCACCCTTATGAAAAAGCAGAGTGAAGTCTTCTTCACCGATGAGCCTGGCGATCTGGGCCGTGGCCCCGAAATTGGCTGCGGTGAGGGCGGCCAGGGCGGTGGGGTCGGTAATCGCCGGGTCGTGGCCGCATTCTGTTATTATATTACCCGCTTCATCAATGATCATAACTTTTTTCACCCCGGCCTTGATGAGTTTGTCATCTATCAGTTCGTGAACCGCGTTTACCTTTTCTGGGGTAAGAATAAAGGAGGCCATGGGTTTATCTCAAATAGTACTGGGATTAATATTGGAGCGAGAACATTTGCTCTAATTAAAATATTAGCTTAAAAGTCCGGCTGGTATCAAGAACTATTTACCGGCAATCAGGGCTATTAGTAAAAAAGTCTTTTTAAAGACTGAATGCCATGATAGGATAAATATGCCCGCTGCCCTTTGGCGGCCTGTTATAATCCAGCAATGATGAATTATAACAGGCCGGTAATAAAAAAATATGCCAGGTGTCAAAATGAACGAAAAAGCCCTGTTGAAAAAGATTCAGAACCAGGTTCAGGCCAAGCTTACCCCTATGCTGAATCGTTATCATACCGACTCCTCTGATATGGAGGCCATGCTGAAATGGAAGCCGCTGGTCTTGATTCTCGGCAATTATTCCTCCGGTAAATCGACCCTGATTAATGAATTGCTGGGCCGGGAGGTTCAGAGGACGGGGCAGGCTCCCACCGATGATTCTTTTACCCTTATTACCGCCCCGGAGCCTGGCGCGGGCGAGGCCGATGTGCCGGGCGCTGATCTGGTAAATGACGAGCGTATGCCCTTTACTGGGTTCAAAACCTTTGGCGAGCAGTTTATCTCCCATTTTCGGATGAAGACGGTTGAGGCGGAGGAATTTAAAAATCTGGCCTTGATTGACAGCCCTGGAATGCTGGATTCGGTGTCGGAGAAGGATCGTGGTTATGACTATTCCTCGGTGGTGAAGGAATTCGCCCGTCTCGCTGATTTGATAATTTTGATGTTTGATCCCCATAAGGCCGGGACAATTCAGGAGACCTATGAGACCATCCGCAATACCCTGCCCGAGGCCGCGGGTGAGGATCGAATCGTCTTTGTCATGAGCCGGATTGACGAGTGCGATAACCTTGCTGACCTGGTGCGCTCCTACGGTACTCTGTGCTGGAATCTTTCTCAGATGACGGGCCGCAAGGATATTCCCCGTATCTATCTGACTTATGCCCCGGATATGGCCGCGGCCCAGGAGGAGCTTATGGTGTGGGCTTCGGAGAGGCAGCACCTGAAGGAGTTGATTCTAAAGGCCCCCGGGCTGCGTATAAGCCACGTTCTGCAGAATGTTGACAAGCAGACCCAGGAATTGCATATGGTGGCCGAGGCTATGTGGAGCTTTGCCCAGGGGGGTAAAAAAATATTTTGGCGGACGGTAAAAAATGCCCTGCTGGCCGGGGGGCTCTGTCTGTTGTTCCTTGATCTAATCAGCCGGGGATTATACGGATTCCCCGCCCACCCCTTTTTGACCTCTCTGCTGTCCACCGGTGTGGTCAGGCCGGAACAGTTGATTATGCCGCTGGCCGGCTTTGGTCTCGTAACGGCTTTAATTTTATTTTGGGGGTTGAAGTTCAGCCTGCCTGGTTATTATAAACGCTGTCAAGCTAAACCTGAAGAGCTTGTCGTATTAGACACGGCTTACAGGCGGAATGTATGGGAACGGGTGCGGGATAATGTAACAACACTATTGGCGAAGGTGAAAACAGGTGATTTATTTATCAATCACGCTGCCAGTATAAATAAGGTAGAAAAATTTTCCCAGCGTTACATCCAGAAATATTATGAAGAGATAAGGTAGGGAGGGCACGAGGCCTAAGGCCCCGTGTCCCTGAAGCTTTAGACCAGCTGCTTCATGATGGAGTCACTTACCTCCTGGATTGACAGGGTACCGTCAACCGAGACAACCTTGTAATCTCCATGGTTTTTGAAAAAGTTTACCGCGGCCATGGTGCCGGTTTTGTCATCGTAATAGATGTCGT
>CAZZJP010000158.1:0-4372 GCA_964654555.1 uncultured Desulfobulbia bacterium | reverse complement strand
ATGGCGGAGAAGACCATGGCCCGCGAAACCGGCACCGCGGCCGGGGATTATAAGATTAAGAGCAAAATTATTATCCTGATGACCGATGGTGCCAATAATGCCGGCCGTTATACACCGGAGGCGGCCGCCGCTCTGGCTAAGAAATGGGGAATTAAGATATACGCCATCGGGGTTGGCGGTAACGATGTGGTTAAGGTACAGACTATCTTCGGCACCCAGATGATTAGAACCGGTAACGGAGTTGATCGGAAACTGCTGGCCTCTATTGCCGCTCAGACCGGGGGAATTTTTAAGATGGCGGGGGATGGCAAGGCCCTGCAGGATGTTTATAAGCAGATTGATAAATTGGAAAAAAGTAAGGTGGAAAGTATTCGTTTCTTAAATTATAAGGAACATTTCTTTTACTTTGCCTTGAGCGCCCTGTTACTTCTTCTCGTGGAAATAGTTTTAAGGTGTACTGTATTTCGGAGAATTCCATAAGATGGCTATGCACCTCTATCATATAAATATGCTCTATCTCCTCTGGCTGCTTCCGGTAGCCGCGGCCCTGTTTGTCTACGCGGCACGCAAGCGGCGGCAGGCGGTACAGGCTCTGGCGCTGGACAGCGGAGCTGAGATGCTGCCAACGGCCGGCCGGCGGCTCTGGTGGCGGCCGGTGCTGATTCTTATTGGTCTGGTCTTTTTGATTATTGCCCTGGCCCGCCCGGCCTGGAACCGTAAGGATGTGGTCATCAAACGTAGCGGCCGGGATGTGGTCTTTATGCTCGATGTCTCCCGCAGTATGCTGGCTGAAGATTTACACCCCAATCGTCTGACTCAGGCCAAAATGGCCATTGAAGATACCATTGCCTCTCTGAACGGAGATCGGGTCGCCCTGGTCACCTTTGCCGGCAACGCGGTGATTAAATGCCCCTTGACTCTTGATTATGGTTTTTTCCGTCTGGCTTTGGATAATGTCGGCCCTGATGCCGTTTCCCGCGGTGGTACCAAACTTGGTGATGCCTTGCGTACCGTGCTTAACCAGGTTTTTGACGATCAGGCCAAGCAGTATAAGGATATAATCCTGCTTACCGATGGCGGCGATCATGGCAGCTTCCCGGTGGAGGCGGCCAAGAAGGCGGGAGAGATGGGGATAAGACTGATTATTGTTGGTCTTGGCAATGAAAAGGAGGGCAGCCGTATTCCCGTGCTGGACGCTCAGGGGCATAAAAGCTTTTTAAAATACAAGGGCCGTGAGGTCTGGAGCAAGCTTGATGCCGGCGTTTTGCGTCGTATGGCCATGGCCACTCCCGGTGGTCTTTATCTTCCCGTGGCTACTGGCACTATTAATCTGGGACAGGTCTACCGCCAGATAATGGCCCGCTCTGCCAAAAAAGAGTTGGCCAGCCGCACTCATCGGCAGTATGAAGAGAAATTTCAGATATTTCTGGGCGCCGCCCTGTTTTGTCTGCTGCTGGAGATACTTATTGCCGGCCGGGGGCGGATCTTGAGAAATGCCGGCAGCGCCGGGGTCGTTAAAGCCGGTATTGTCGGCCTTATCTTGCTCCTTATGCCGGTCACGGCCGTGCGGGCTCAGTCTGCTTCTTCTCTGATTAAAGAGGGGAATGCGGTCTATAAACAGGGGAAGTTTAAAGCGGCCAGAAAAAAATATCAGCAGGCCCTGAAAAAGGCCCCTAATTCACCATACGTTTACTTTAATCTGGGTGATACCCTTTATAAGCTGGGAGATTTTAAAGGGGCCAGGGCGGCCTATGAGCAGGCCGTTGCCCGGAGTCGTAAGCGCAAATTTCAGGCCGCCGGGAGATTTAATCAGGGTAATGCCGCCCTGCGCCAGGCTGAGGAGATTGTTAAAAAGAACCCTGAGACGGCTTTGCGGGGTATGGCCGGAAGTCTAAGCTGTTATAGGCAGGCTATGGCCCTTGAGCCCGGCTTTAATAAGGCGGCGCAGAATATTGAGGTGGCTAAAGACAAAATTAAGGCAGTAAAGAAGTTCCTGGCCCGTCAACAAGAGGCGGCCCGGGCGGCCCGGCAGGCTCGGAAAAAGATGGCCCGAAAACTGGCCAAAATGAGTAAAAAACAGGCCGCCATGGCCGCCGGGAATCGTAAGCAGGCCGCTAAATCTGGTAAAGGTAAAGGGGCGGCTGGGGAGAAACAGAAGAAATTAAATAACGAGACCAGGAGGCTGGCGGATAAATTAGCCAGACAGCAGTCCGCGCGCCGGGACAGTGATGGAACCAGGGCTGCCAAAGATCTGCGGCAGGCCATGGAGAGTCAGAAAAAGGCCCTGAAAAATTTAGAGAATAAACAGCCGGGGAAAGCGGCCGCCAATCAGAAAAAAGCGGCGGATAAACTGCGGCAGGCCATGGCCGATTTGTTGGCCAAAAAGCCGAATAAACCTCAAAATAAGCCGAATAAAAAGGGCGGCGGTAATAAAAAAAATGTTAAGCGGGACAGTACCAAGGCGGGCAGCCATAATCGTAAAAGTACCGCTAAAAAGGTCGCTAAAGCCGGAGAGAAAGGAGAGGCTGCTGTCAATAAGGCTGCTCAAAACAAGCAGGCTCAACAAAATAAGCCTCCCGTTGCCGGCGTTCAGGCCAATAATGACCAGACTGCCAGGGATATTTTACAGCAGGAGAGGCAGAATGATTTGCGCCGTCAGGTGAGAAAAAGAAGTGAATATGAAGCGGTTGATAAAGACTGGTAGGCATCTTCAGGCTGTCATCAGGTGGCAATTTCCACTTTTGCTGCTGACGGCCACCCTTGCCCTCTGGGCGGGAACGGTATTCGCGGCGGATATCAGCGTTAATGCCGTGGTGGATCAGCAGCATGTCTTTGTGGGTGAGGGGCTTATGCTGCAGATTCAGGTGGATGGAAATGATTCTCCGGGCGTCCCTGATCTCTCCGCTCTCTCCGATTTTAAGGTCGAATCCCTGGGTGGTCAGCATAATAGCAGCTCCTCTATATCCTTTATCAACGGCCAGCTCTCCAAGGTGAGCCATGAGGGGTATATCTTTAACTACAGGTTAACACCCCGTAAGGCCGGCCAACTGATTATTCCCGCTCTTAAACTTACAATTGCCGGCCGGGATTATTTCACCGCCCCCATTGATATTCTGGCTATGCCCCCTCACGAGCTGCGGGATTTTAAATTGCGCCTGCGTCTGGAGAAGAATACCTGCTATGTTGGTGAGCCGGTGCGAATAACCGTTACCTGGTATATTGGCAGGGATGTTAAGGGCTTTAATTTCAATCTGCCTTTTCTGCGTAATGATAAGCTGAAGGTTCGGGTTGATTCTGCCGCTTCAGGCTCGGCCAATAAAGCCAATTCCATCAATTTGACTTTGGACGGCGGTCTGGAGGTGGCGGCCCGGAAAGGAACGGGCAGCTTGGAGGGCCAAAGTTTCACCACCTTGACCTTCAGCCTGGTACTGGTTCCCAAGCAGGCGGGTACTATCAAGCTGGCTCAGGTCACCGTATCTGCCAAGACCCTGGCACCTCAGGCCCGCAGCCGCTCATTTTCGCCATTTTTTAACGATAATTTTTTTGGTCAGGCCTTGTATCAAAGCGTGGTGGTACCCGCCAATACCCTGGAGTTGACCGTGAAGCCTCTGCCCGCCGAGGGCCGTCCCGCTGATTTCAACGGCCTGGTGGGCAACTACTCTCTGTTGGTTCTGGCTGTGCCCCGCAAGGTACGGGTGGGCGACCCCATTACCCTCACCATTCAGGTGGCCGGCCCTTACGCCGATTATGTCCATCTGCCCCCCCTGCGTGATCAGCTGCCGGCACGGGATTTTAAGGTACCCGTTGAGATGGCGGCTGGTGAAGGGCAGGGGCCGCTGAAGACCTTCACCCAGACCGTGCGGGTTCGTCACCCTGGGGTGAAGAGTATTCCGCCCTTGTCGTTAAGCTTTTTTAATGTCAAAACCGGCCGCTATGAGACCGTCCATTCCAAGCCGGTGCCGCTGCGGGTGAGTGCCAACCGGGTGGTGACGGCTGCCGACGCCCAGGGGCTTGGGCCGGTCATCAGCAATAAACAGGGCATTAAACAGGCTGGGGGCGGTATAAATTATAATTATGATACTCCCGATGCCCTGATTAATGAGGAGAAGGCCGCGGCCGGGATTCCCGGTCCTGTGGTGGTTGGGGCTGTTATCGGGCTGCCGCCGCTCTTTTATGTGCTGGTCTTGTTGATAATGGTACTTCGGCGCCGCCTGCCGGCCCTCAATTCCCGGCGCGCGGCCCGTAATGCCTACCAGGGGTTACGTAAGGAGCTGCGGGAGATAAAACCTCTTGGCGATGGGAAGGGATATGAACGCCTGAGCAAGGCCTTAACCCGTTATTTGAGGCTGAAATTGAATCTTAAACAGGCACT
>CAZZJP010000157.1:0-4479 GCA_964654555.1 uncultured Desulfobulbia bacterium | reverse complement strand
AGCGGCATGGACAGCTTTTTCAAAACCGTTATAAATCTATTTTATGTCAGGAAGATCCCTATTTAAAGGAACTGGTTCGCTATATTCATTTGAACCCTCTGCGGGCCGGGCTGGTTAACGATATGACAAAGCTGGATAAATACCCGTGGTGTGGACACAGCTTTCTCATGAACAAAACAAAACAGACCTGGCAGAATGTTGATTATGTTTATGGATTGTTCTCCGCAAAAAAAGGATTGGCCCGCACGAGGTATCGAATATTTGTCGAAAAGGGGATTGCCGAAGGCAGGCATTCCGCTCTTACGGGCGGAGGATTATTAAGGAGTGTCGGCGGCTGGACGGCTCTCAAAGAACTTCGGAAGGCCGGTCTTCGAGTTAAGGGAGATGAACGTATCTTAGGCGACAGTGATTTCGTAAAAAATGTACTGAAGTCCGCTGAAGAAGAATTTGAAGAAAAATATGAATTAGAGACCAAAGGCTATGACTTTGACCGGGTAGCCCGGCGGGTTGCGGAAGTGCTGGCCATGGACGTTGCCCAGATAATGGCTTTAGGAAAATCACCGCAAACCGTTAAGGCCCGAAGTTTATTATGCTTTTGGGTACATCGAAAGCTTGGTATGACGACCATCGAAATTGGAAAGCGGCTGAGCATAAGCCAGTCAGCCGTCAGTCGTTCATCTATGCGAGGTCAAAGAATTGCGAAAGAGGGGTGTTTTGAGCTTATTGCTCAAAACGCGTGAAATCATAGACGTCCCCTAATGATGGTAGATTTTGCGAAAATAAATATTGAGGATCTGATTCCGCATCGTGGCAAGATGATCCTCATTGATGAGATTGTCGAGATTACGCCGGAGTATGCGCTTACCTCATCAATCGTAAACGCGTCCTGGCCGTTGTTAACCGCCAACGGGGTTTCGTCCCTGATTCTGGTAGAGGTGGCGGCCCAGAGTGCCGGTGTTTGTAATGGCTGGGACAGAATTCAGGAAAAGGGGATTGAATCATCTAAAATGGGCTGGCTGGTTGGCGTAAAAAGGGCTAAGTTCAATCGTGATTTTATTCCGTTGGAAAGTGAAATTATTACCCGTTCAGAAAATTCTAATAAATACGATAACCTGCGCGTAACCTCCAGCGTATCACGCATAGATGGTGATATTGTTGGCGAGGTAACTCTGCAACTGTTTCAGGCCTCGGATGACTGATAAAAGTACAAAAAAAAGAACAGCTATTGTAACCGGAGCCAGCAAGGGCATAGGCCGCGCGATCTGCCTTGAACTGGCCAAATCTGATTGTTACCTCGTCATTAACTATATGTCGGACAGGGCCGGGGCGGAACAGACCCTGTCCCTGATCCAGGAGGACGGCGGCACGGGTGAGATAAGTCAGTTTGATGTGCGTGATTCAGAGGCCGCCAGCCGGGTGATTGATGATATTCACACCAGACTTGGTTCCATTGATATACTGGTCAATAACGCCGGTATAATTGCCGACGGCCTCTTTGTCATGATGTCTAAGAAAAACTGGCAGTCGGTGATCAGCACCAGCTTAGACGGCTTCTACAACCTTACCCAGCCGGTGCTGGAAAAGATGGTGCGTCAACGCCGGGGTGCCATCGTCTCAATTTCATCGGCCTCCGCCCTGATGGCTAATCGGGGGCAGGCTAATTACGCGGCCGCCAAGGCGGGGCTGATTGCCGCCAGCCGGGCGGTGGCAAGTGAAGTGGCCCGCCTCGGGATCAGAGTTAATGTTGTCGCCCCCGGTCTCATTGATACGGAAATGGTTAAAGATGCCCCTGTTGCCAATATCAAGACCCTGATTCCCATGGCCAGAATCGGCAAACCGGCAGAGGTGGCCAGGGTGGTGAGGTTTCTCTGTTCCACTGATGCCTCTTATATCACCGGTCAGACTATCTCCGTTAACGGCGGTATGTTTTAACACAATGACCCGGAGACACGTCTGTCGGATTATATGCCAATGAAATTTTTTGTAAATATCCTTATTCTGCTGGTGTTTTTGATTATGCCGGTTCACTGCCGGGCTGAGAGCTGGGCGGCCATCAGCCGGAATGCCAGCCGTCTTAAATCGGTACAGGCTGAGTTCACCCAGGAAACACACCTGAAGATTCTTGCCCGGCCGATTATTTCAAAAGGGCTCTTTATCTTTCAGGCCCCGAACTCTCTACGCTGGGAGTACAAGTCGCCAATACGAAGCCTCATGTTGATGCATGATGGCAGGATCAAGAAATATATCCAGCAAGATGGCAGACTGATTGAGGAACATGGGGCCGGTCTGGCATCCATGCAGATTGTCCTCCAGGAAATAACCCATTGGCTGAAGGGCCGGTTCAGCGCTGACCCGACCTTCAAAGTCAAGCTGGAGAAGGATAACCGCATTATTTTTACCCCGAGGAATAAAGCCATTGCCAAACTGATAAACCGCATTGTGCTTAAATTGTCTAACCAGCCCAGCCTAATGGATTCCGTCACCATATATGAAGGGCCGGCCTCTTTTACCCGCCTGACCTTTAGTAAAGCGAAAATAAACCAGGCCGTAAAAGCGTCTCTGTTCACTGATAAATAATGAGAATATACGGCTGGTTACTGGGAATACTGCTCGTCCTTGCTTCATGCGCGCCTCAACCGCTTATTACCCTCTCCCCGCCTGCTGTGATACCTGAACAGGCAGAACAATGCGCGGCCGTTTATCCCCCTGGCAAATGGCAGTTTGTGCATCTGATAACCTTTTCCATGCCGGGCGGCAGAAAGGGGACGGCCATAGGGGTAAGTGTCATAGACAAGGGGTCAATTAATGCCGTCCTGATGACGGTTGAGGGGTTTACCCTGTTTGCCGCCAGTTTTGACGGCCGTCTCAAAATCACCAGGGCGGTGCCGCCTTTTGATAAGCCGGGCTTTGGCCGGGGGCTGATGCGTGATCTGCGCCTGATTTTCTTAAGCCCGCCAGGGGATAATGTTCAGTACGGAAAACTGGCCGACGGTTCTTCCTTATGCCGTTACCAGGCTGCCTCCGGGCAGAGTACGGATATTATTCTTCTCCCTTCTCAAAGATGGGAGATTAAACAGTATAATTCAAAGCACCGTAAAATCCGAACCATAGAGGCTTGGCCGCAGGGGTATGGCATTAGGCAGATAAGTGGAAATCAGAAGCTCGTTAAGCAATGGCGGCCGCCAGAGCGCATGGAACTTCAGGCCCGCGGCCCGGCATCCTATACCCTGAAAATGGAACTTGTCAGTTCTCAAAAGCTCTAAGCAACTATGAAATTCAAATTAATATACCCCGGATGGCCCAAAATAGGCCGCCAGACCGAGTTCCATCTGCCGCCCCACGGCCCTTTGGTTTTTGCCGCGGCCCTGCCTGATTATGTCGATGTCGAGTTCATTGATGACAATCTCCAGGAAATTGACTTTAACGATCCGGTTGATTTTGTCGGCATTTCAATGATGCTGACCCTGCAGGCCAGGAGAGGCTGGGAAATTGCCGATATTTACCGAAAACAGGGCACCAAGGTCATCTTTGGCGGAATTTCCACCATGATTCACGCCGAAGAAACCATGCTGCACGCGGATTCGGTATTTCTCGGTGAAGCCGAGGGCCGGATGGAAGAGGTGTTCGCTGATTTTCGTAAGGGTGCTTTAAAGCCTTGCTATAATTATATGGACTCTCAGCCTCCTATTGAGCTGGTGGGGCCGGCCCGCCGGGATCTTCTTGACCGCCGGCTTTATAATTACAAAGGGGTGCAGATGGTTGATCTGGTACACGCCTCGCGGGGCTGCCGTTTCCACTGTTACCCCTGTGCCGTGGCCTATCTCGGCGGTAAAAAGTTTCGGCCGCGGCCCGTTGAGCAGGCTGTTGCCGAGATCGCCGGTATTGACAATAATCGTCTGTTCATTGTTGATAACTCTCTGTCGCAGGATACCGAATGGGAGATGGAGCTTTTCCGGCAGATGATCCCCCTTAAAAAGAAGTGGTGCTCACATCCCATTGAGGATAACCCGAAGGTTCTTGATCTGGCCGCCCAGGCCGGGGCCTGGTATGTCTATCAGGCGGTTTTTGACACCTCGGATTACATTAAAGAGCGGATTAAAAGGTATCACGATCACGGCATCGGAGTTGAAGGCACAATCCTCCTGGGACTTGATACTCATACCGAAGATTATATAAAGAGACTGGTGGATTTTTTACTTGAAATTGAGCTTGATCTGGCTGAATTCACCGTGCTTACCCCATTTCCGCATACCAGGGCGGCGGATGAACTGAAGAAGCAGAAAAGAATTTTTTCCTATGATTGGAACGATTATTCCGCTGACAAGGTGGTGTATCAGCCTAAGCATATGAGTCCGGAGCGGCTGCAGGAACTTTTTGAATACGCCTGGAATACCTTTTACCAGGATGAACCACAGGAGCTGAAGATGTTTAAGCTCTTTCAGAAGGTAGTGCAGAAGGAGGTGGCGGATAACACCTTTA
>CAZZJP010000156.1:0-4558 GCA_964654555.1 uncultured Desulfobulbia bacterium | reverse complement strand
CCTTTATGCCACAATGACGTAGTTAATCAACAGCAATTAAGGTTGTTCTCTCCTCCCTGTTTTCCATCTGATCGGCCGCCTAACCCCTTTTATTGCCTGATTCCACGTCTGATATCTTAACTGCCAAAACAATTTATGAGCCATTTTCTTGGTCATGCCCACTTATGTTTACAAGATGCTTGACAAAAAAAAAACTCATGAGTAAGAAGGAAATATTTTATATTGTCTAATTTCCTTTTTAATATCTCCAAAAAGATAATAAAAGGGTGAAATAATTTTAATAATTTTAAGAATTCATAACTAAGACTGGGAGGGAAATTATGAGTGGGGAATCGTTGTTTGCCAGCAAGGTCAAAGGCCTTTACAAAACATTGTGCCTTGACGAATGGCATGTTAACACCGTGGGGATAATCGTCGGCCTGTTTACGGTCTTGATTATGGCCTGGTGGCGACCCTGGGGAGCAGTGGGCGCGGTACGTAACTGGGGCGAGTGGTTTTTATATGGCATCGGGGTAGTGGGGCATACCCCCAAGGCCTTTCTCATCAGTTCCGGATCCGTTATTGGAATAGGCTTTGTAGCCGGAGCCTTTGCCTCTGCTAATCTGGGCCAGAATTTCGCTATTCGCGTTCCTCCTTATCTTGAGATGTGCAAGGCGGTTATGGCCGGTATCTGTATGGGGGTGGGAGCGGCCTTAGCCGGGGGCTGTAACGTCGGCGGTTTCTATAACGCCATTGGAAATCTCTCAGCCAGCGGCTTTGCCATGTGGCTGGGGTTGATTATCGGGGCAGTAGCCGGGCTTAAATATCTTTATTGGGAAATGGAGCATATCTCCTGGGGTTCAGGCGGTGCCAAAACCTTTGATTTTCCCAAGGGACTGCAGATTATCATCGGAATTGCCACGATTATCGGCTTAGTCTGGGGAGCCTATGCCTACAGCGCAAGTACCAAGAGCTATACCGCTTCTCTCGGCGGTTTGATGGTCATTGCCGCTGTTCTGGGCTACTCCATGCACCGCGGCCGTTGGTGCATGATCCAGGGGTTCCGTGAGCCGCACATGACCGGTGACTGCAAGATGGCCAAATCTGTGGCTTTAAGCGTATGTATTGTCGCCATTGGCGCGGCTGTCCTAAAATACCCGGTTCCCCAGCGTTTAAACGGGGTACGGGAGACCTTTTCAAGTGTAGTTCAGGCCGTGAAGGATGATGACAGCCATATTGATATGGGTGATGTTCTTGATGATGTGGACTTCATTGATACTCTACAGAAGCCTCTTCCAGTTCTGGATAAAATTAATTACGTCCGCGGCACCTTCGGCTGGGGCGGGGTTGTCGGCGGTATAATTTTCGGCATCGGTGCTATGCTGGCCGGCGGCTGTGGTACCGGCACTCTGTGGCGGGTTGGCGAGGGCCAAATTAAACTCCTGATCGTGGTTCCTTTTTTCGGGATCAGCAACGCCCTGATGACCAACTGGTTTAGGGCGGCACATTTCGAGTCCTCTGGCAAGCTCGGCTCCTTTGTCTATATGCCGGACACCTTCTTAGGTTACGGCGGTTCCCTGCTGTTGATTTTTGTAGTCATGGGGGCCTGGTATCTCGTTGTAGACTGGAATGAAGACAGCAACAAACTCATCATCGATATGTAAGTTCAAAAATAACTAAACAAAAATTGGGGCTTTATCTGTTAACTTACGGATATGGCCCTTTTTTTATTATCAACTGACGTAACTATTCTCAATTTAATTTTTCGTTTAATATGGATACTGCCACTTCCGGCTTTCAGCACAGCCACTTTGACAAACAGCAATTACTGCTTGATAATGAAGTAATTGTTCTGGTGGATGATGATGCCTTCATCAGAGAGCCTATAAAGATGTATTTTGCGGAACACGGCATACCATTGCTTGAGGCTGACAGCGGCGAGTCCTTCTGGCATATTATGAGTCACAACAATGCCGCCATGGTACTCTTGGATATTGGTCTGCCTGATATTGACGGCAAGACCCTTCCGCCTCTCATCAAAAAACAATATCCCGATGCCGCCATCCTGATGTTGAGCGGAGTATCGGATATAAGCACCGCCATGGAGTGTATCAGGGCCGGAGCCGATGATTATCTCACCAAACCGTCTCCTTTGGCGGACATTTATCTCGCCGTCAAAAAACTGCTGGAGAAACGACGCCTGCTGATCCAGAATCGTCAGTATCAGGAAGAGTTGGAGTATGCTAATTTCCGGCTTCAACTGATGCACGAGCTCTCCCTGAAGATGAACTCTGTTTATCTTGATACGGTTAAGTTAGATGAAATACTCCTGGCAATTTTAGTCGGAATTACCGCCTATGAGGGGTTACGTTTTAACCGTGCCTTTCTCGCCATGATTGAGATTGATGATGATGTCCTGCGCGGGCGTATGGCCATCGGGCCGGGATGCCGCGAGGAGGCTAATAAAATCTGGCAGGATCTGAATCAGAAAGGTTTTAATTTTTTTGATATCATCCAGGAGGTTAAAGCCTGCGCCCACAACCAGACCTCGGAGGTTAATCAGCTTATCCAACAGTTGCAAATCCCCTTAAACGACGTTGATCATATTTTAATCCGCTGCGCCATTGAGCGTCAGACCATTAAGGTAACCAACGGCATGGCTCAGGGCTTTGACCCCACAGATGTGGTGAATCTCCTTGGAACTCGTGATTTTGTGGTGGTGCCCCTCTATTCGCCCCGGCGGCCCCTCGGGGTAATTATTGCCGACAATCTGATTACCGGCCGCCCCATCGCCAACAGTTATATAAGCGCTCTGGAGCTTTTTTCGAGTCAGGCCAGCCTGATTATTGAGCATAGCCGCCTCTACATGAAGATGGAAGAGACCATTGCCAAACTCGAAGCGGTAAATTATGAGCTGGACAAGAATAAAGATATGCTGGTGGAAGCCGAACGTTATTCGGCCCTGGGGCATATGGCCGCTCAAATGGCCCATAATATTCGTAATCCAATAACTGCCATCGGCGGAGTGGCCCGAATTTTATCGCGCAAGACCAATCATGACAATATTAATAAATACATTGACGTCATGGTCAAGGAGACCGAGCGCATTGAATCAACCCTGAAAAATCTCTTCGAATTTGTCGAATCCGAGACCATTCATCCGGAAACAGTCCAAATTCACCCCCTGTTACGTAAGGCTCTTAATTTGCTGCAACCTGAGATAGACAGGTATAATATTAAAGTAGTTCTGGATTGCGCTGACCAGGAAACGGTCCTCAATGCAGACTCAGTAAAGATACGAAAGGCCTTGGTACATATCTTTAAAAACGCCATTGACGCCATGGTGGACGGCGGTACGCTGACCATAAAGACATCTATTGACACCTCATGCTTCAAACTATTAATCACGAATACCGGCAACAGGATTGAGGCGACACTCGCCAATAAGGCCAAAGAACCATTTTTCACCACCAAGGTCTATGGTACAGGCATGGGCCTCTCCATTGTTGAACGGATCATCAACGCCCATGGCGGTACTTTTACCATTTCCAGGGGTGATGTAAACACCGAAGTTATGGTTCAACTCCCTTTGCCCTCGCAGCAATCATCTTAATTATGAGTAAAGAACAAAAGAATATCGCCACACTGACCTGTCTCTACGAGATAACCAAAGTTTTGGCATTGTCAACAGATCTGCGTGACTGCCTTAAACGTTCCATGAGTATTCTCGCCGGTTATGTCGGCCTCAAAAATGGAACAGTCACCATTTTCAATCCAATCACCGGACAACTTGAGATTGAGGTTGCCCACGAGATGACAGCAGAGGCCAGAAAACGGGGAATTTACAAAATTGGCGAGGGAATTACCGGCAGGGTGGTAGCCAGTGGCAAGCCCATGGTCGTGCCTGATATCAGCGCTGAACCCATGTTCTTGAACCGAACCCGTTCCCGGAGAGCCATTCACGACCAGATCACCTCTTTTCTCTGCGTTCCCATCCAACAGGGCAAGAACATTATCGGCACCCTGAGCGCCGATTGTAAATTCAAATCCGGGGCCAATTTTGAGGAAGAGATCCGCCTGCTCACCATCCTCAGCGGTTTATTCTCACAAACAGTAACCAGAATTCAGACCGTTAATCAGGAACGCGATAAGCTTCTCTATGAAAACCTGAAACTAAAGCATGAATTATCAGATAAATACCGTTTAGACAATATAATATCCAACAGCAGCCGTATGCAGGAAGTCCTGGAGATGATTCATCGGGTAGCCGATTCCAACGCCACGGTACTCTTAAGAGGCGAATCCGGTACCGGTAAAACCCTGGCCGCCAAGGCCATTCATTATAACAGCAAACGGGCCAAAAAACCCTTTATCGTGGTTAACTGCTCAGCCCTGCCCGACACCCTGTTAGAGAGTGAACTTTTCGGCTATGAGAAGGGAGCCTTTACCGGGGCGCAGGGCGTTAAAAAAGGACGCTTTGAGGCGGCGGAAGGAGGAACGCTTTTCTTAGATGAGATTGGTGATCTGGCCATAAATCTCCAGCTTAAATTGTTAAATGTTGTGCAAGAACGAGAATTTC
>CAZZJP010000155.1:0-4579 GCA_964654555.1 uncultured Desulfobulbia bacterium | reverse complement strand
TTGAACTCCTACTCCGGTTTGGCTGTATCCATGACGGGTTTCGCCCTGAGTAATAACGCCTTGATTATAGTAGGTTCGCTGGTGGGGGCCTCGGGGCTTTTCCTGACCAAGATCATGTGTGATGCCATGAACCGTTCATTGAGCAATGTCCTCTTTGGGGCCTTTGGTACTGGCGGCGGGAGTGATAACGGTGGAGCGGCCGCGGAGGGCGGCGGGGCCGAAGGCTCGGTGAAGGGATATGAGGTGGAGGACGTGGTTATGGTTTTAGAGAATGCCTCCTCGTTGATTATTGTTCCCGGTTACGGGATGGCTGCCGCCCAGGCCCAGCACGCGGTACGGGAGTTGGGCGATTATCTTGAGGAGGAGGGGGTGGAGGTGCGTTACGCCATTCATCCGGTGGCTGGCAGGATGCCGGGTCATATGAACGTATTACTGGCGGAGGCGGATGTTTCCTACGATCAGCTATTCTCCATGGAAGATATTAATGATGACTTTAACGGTACGGATGTGGTATTGGTCATCGGGGCCAATGATGTGGTGAATCCGGCGGCTAAGACTAATCCCAGCAGTCCTATTTACGGGATGCCGGTCTTAAATGTCGAAGAGGCGCGAACGGTTGTTGTCCTCAAAAGAAGTATGAAGCCTGGTTTTGCCGGTATTGAAAATGAATTGTTCTTAAAGGATAATACCATGATGCTCTTTGGTGATGCTAAGTCCTCGGTGCAAGCTCTGGTGGCGCAGCTGAAGGGCTAATTATTACAAGACGAGTCTCTGTTCGACTGGGGGTGGTGGCTTGATATTCCGCTTTCCGAATTCAAAAAAGGAGTAAATAATGTGTCGTCTATCTATGAAAACAGCTATTGAGCCGTTTTCGCCCTATACCGTTCTCCAGGCCATGGAGGCCATGCAGGAGGGGTATGACGGCAGCGGCCTTGGTCTGCTGCTGCGGGGTATGAAATTTGCCGATTTCAATTATAGGGCCGATGAACCAATTTTGTCCGGTATCGCCCATAGTGAAGCCGCCCTCCATCGTATGGATAAGATACTGCAGGACAGGGGCTATACCTTGAAATATGATCATGAATTTCAGGTACGGCCGGAGCTTATTGAGGCTAAGGATCGCCATAAATATTTCCTGCGGGTCTATAAACAGCCCCTGGCCTGGAAGGAGTGGAGCCGGGAACAGGTGGAGAATGAGTTAATGCTTACCCGCTTAACCCTGCGGGAGGATGGTCTGCGGGACAATGATCTCACCGTTTTTTCCTTCTGGCCTGATGTGGCGATTATCAAGGAGGTGGGTTGGCCCCTGCAGGTCGGTGATGCCCTGGGGCTTTCCGACAACCGGATAACCTCGAGAATATGCATGGCCCAGGGGCGGCAGAATACCAACTACGGTATCAATCTCTATGCCTGTCATCCCTTCTTTATCCAGGGAATCGGCACCATGACCAATGGTGAAAATACCGCCTTTGTCCCCATTAAGGAGTATCTCACCGGTCTGCATCGTCCGGGCTATGTTGGTTATCAGAGTGATTCCGAGGTATTCGCCCATATCCTGCATTATGTTACTAAGGAGTTAAAGCTGCCCTTAGAGGCCTATAAGCATGTGATTACCCCTTTAAAGACCGAGGAGCTGGAGAATCATCCTCAGGGCCGCTTTCTGCGTGGTCTGCGTGATGCCTGCCGGCGGATGATTATTGACGGCCCCAATTGTGTTATGGGCTCCATGCCCGATGAAACCTGTCTGCTGCTCATGGATACCAAGAAGATGCGGCCGGCGACCATCGGCGGCCGGCCGGGAGAATGGGCCATGGCCTCGGAGATGTGCGGGGTGGATGCCATGATCCCCGATCGTGACAAGAGTTTAGATTTTCAGCCAATGAGAGAAAATACGGTGATCGTTCCCGCTCACCGAAAGGAGTTTGTAATATGGTCTCAATTCGATCCATACCCTCTACACCAGGCAGCCTGACCTATAACGATCTGCCCTGGATAATAGAACACCGCGAGGATAGATGCACCCTCTGCGGCCGCTGTACCTCCATCTGCCCTACCCAGAGTCTACATCTGACCTATCACCGCCAGCGAATGCCGCAGCTTGGTATCTTGAAGAAGAAGCGCGGCAGCGAATATAGAGTTTTTACCGGTATAAGGCAGAGTACGGATCTGGAGCATCGCTGCACCGGCTGTGCTATGTGTTCCATGGTCTGCCCCAATGAGGCCATTGGCCCGTTTCCCAACAGTAACGATGATCGGGCGCGTTTTCACAGTCATCAAAAGGGTGAGGCCTGGAAACGGGGCGGCCGTCGTAATGACCGGCACAGCCTCCTTGACCAGCTGTCCTTTAATCGAATATCCATGCTCACCGATCCGGCCCTTGATGCCGGCCGCCATGAGTTTTATCTGAATACCATTCTGGGCCGGGTCTTGCCGCCGGAGGAATATATCCGCCGCCAGGCTGCCGGGGAGTGGATACCGCCCACCAGGGAGATATTCCCCTTTATCATTGGTTCCATGTCCTTTGGGGCTCTGTCGCCCAATATGTGGCTGGGGTTGCTGCAGGGGGTGGCCTATTGTAATGAGGTCTTAAATATTCCGGTGGTTATGTGTACCGGTGAGGGGGGTTGTCCGCCCTGGGTGTTGAAGAGCCCCTTCCTAAAATACTTAGTTTTGCAGATTGCCTCCGGTTATTTCGGCTGGGATGAAATCATCCGGGCTATTCCGGATATGCAGTGTGATCCGGCCGCTATTGAGATAAAATACGGCCAGGGTGCCAAGCCTGGTGACGGCGGGCTGCTCATGTGGTTCAAGGTCAGCCGGCTTATTGCCCGTCTGCGCGGGGTGCCGGAGGGGGTTGATCTGCCTTCGCCGCCGGTGCATCAAACTCTCTATTCCATTGAGGAGAGTGTGATGAAGATGATTCAGACCCTTTCCATGGCCTGGGATTTTCGGGTGCCGGTCTATCCCAAGATATCCGGTTCCACCTCGGCCAAGGCGGTTTTGAATAATCTTGTGCGTAATCCCTACGCCTCTGGTTTACTTATTGATGGTATCGACGGCGGTACGGGCGCGGCCTATAATGTCAGTATGGATGCCACTGGTCATGCCATTGCCTCCAATCTCCGTGATTGTTATCTCGATTTGGTGGCCCAGGGCAAGCAGAATGAGATTCCTCTCTTTGCCGCCGGCGGGGTCGGTAAAAATGGCAATGTCACTCAAAACGGCATGGGGCTCATTATGCTCGGGGCCTCTGGGGTGCATATTGGTAAATACATCCTCCAAGCCGCTGCCGGCTGCCTCGGCAATGAAAAAAATCGATGCAATGTCTGTAATCTGGGAATCTGCCCCAAGGGTATTACCAGCCAGAATCCCAAACTCTATCGCCGCCTCGATCCCGATCAGGTGGCGCAGCGAGTGGCCGATGTCTTTATGGGGATTCGTACTGAGATGAAGAAGATTATGGCCCCTCTCGGCCGTTCCCAGAGCCTGCCCATCGGCATGTCCGATGCCCTTGGTATTGGCGATGAGGCCGCGGCGAGGCGTTTAAATATCAGGTACGTCTGCTGAATCAGAGGACAGATGACAGAGGGGCAAGGCGTAGGGGCGTATTGCCATACGCCCTGGATATATACGCCCGGATACTAAAAATCGCATAATTTGTCAAAGGAGTAAGATGGTGCAGGGCACTAATGACGCTATAATTGTTAAAGGTATTGACGAGAACGGCCAGCGGATAAGTTCGAAGGTCTTTGAGGAGCTGGTGCAGGCCGCCTTCAAAAAAACGGCAAATCTAATCTTGGAGACCTACGGTCAGCATAATGTCGGCGGCCGTCTGCTTAATGCCGCTGGGCCCATCAATATCAAGGTTTCAGGGCCGGTGGGTCAGCGCTTGGGCTGTATGGGGCGCCCCGGCACCACCATCTATTGTGACGGGCCGGCCTCGGACGATGTGGGTTATCTCAATATTGGGGCCGATATTATTATCAATGGTCATGCCACCAACGGGGTCTGTAACGCCATGGCCGAGGGCCGGGTGATGCTTAACGGCTCTATCGGCTCCCGCGGTCTGACTATGACCAAGTGGAATCCCGAATATAAGCGGCCTGAACTATGGGTACTCGGTTCTGTGGGTGATACCTTTGCCGAGTTTAACTGCGGCGGTGTTGCCGTGGTTTGCGGGGTGGAAGCCAAATCAAAGAATATTCTTGGTTATCGGCCCTGCGTCGGCATGGTCGGCGGTCTGGTATATTACCGTGGTGAGACCGATGACTCCTATTCTCGTACCAATGTCAGGGAGGCGGCCCCGGATGATGAGCAATGGCAGTGGCTCATGGCTAAACTGCCCAGCTATCTCAAGGCCATTGGTCGTGAGGAGCTTCTGGAACAATTATCGGTGCGGGATGAATGGCGGCTGCTGATTTCTATCAGCCCCCAGGAACGGGCCTTGATGTTTTCCGGCCCTATGCCCATGCAGGAGTTTCATGCCAAGGTCTGGGATAAGGGTTTTGGCGGTGATCCTCTGCGTGATCTGGCCCCAGGTCTTGACCGCTCACCCATTGGTCTTATTGAGACCGGGGAG
>CAZZJP010000154.1:0-4581 GCA_964654555.1 uncultured Desulfobulbia bacterium | reverse complement strand
CGGTTACCTTTATGCTGGATCGGGCCGGTCTGGTGGGAGATGACGGCCCCACTCACCATGGCGTGTTTGATCTCTCCTTTTTAAGGATGATTCCCAATATGGTGTTTATGGCACCCAAAGATGAGAATGAGTTGTGCCATATGTTTCATACCGCCATTAACCATCCCGGCCCGGCGGCCATCCGCTATCCCCGCGGGGCGGGCGAGGGCGTTGGCTTGGATGATGAGCTGCGGGAACTGACCATAGGCAAGGGTGAACTGCTCAAGGAGGGCAGTGATCTGCTGCTTCTGCCGGTGGGTAACCGGGTCTATGCCGCCCTCGAAGCGGCTGAGGGGCTCTTGAAACTCGGCATAGAGGCGGCGGTTATCAACCCCAGATTTATCAAACCGCTCGACGGAGAATTAATCCGCGCCTGGGCCCAAAAGACCGGCCGGGTTGTTACCATTGAGGAGAATGCCGCAAGCGGCGGCTTTGGCAGCGCCATCCTTGAGCTTTTATCTGTTGGTCGGATTTTGGTTAAGACCAGGAGAATTGCCCTGCCCGATCATTTTATAGAACAGGGGCCCCAAGAAACTTTAAGAAAAATCAGCGGAATTGATGCCCCGGCAATCATCAAGACCGCCATAGATATAATGGATAATGGAAATGAATAACTGTCCCCTGGTCGCCCTCATCGGCCGTCCTAATGTGGGTAAATCATCGCTCTTCAACCGCCTGGCTCGGCAGAACAAGGCCATTATTGATCCCACTCCCGGGGTAACCAGAGACCGCCATTATGCCAGGGTAACCTGGGATGGGAAGACCTTTCTGCTGGTGGATACCGGCGGCATTGATCTGGAGAAGGTTGCCAGGGCTGAAATAGATCATGAACGGAGAATGTCGGCCCTCATCAGGGAGCAGAGCTGGCAGGCGGTGCGGGATGCCGACATTCTGGTACTGATTTTAGACGGCCGCCAGGGGCTTAACCGTGATGATTATGAACTCATCAAACTGTTACGCAAGACGGATAAGCCCCTGCTTTATGTAATTAATAAAATTGATAATCCCGCCGCTGAGGCTGACTTTCTGGCCCCTTTTTATGAACTTGGCGCCAACGCTCTCTGGCCGGTATCGGCCGCCCACGGCCTGGGAATAAACGATTTTATAGCTGAACTGATTACTAAGTTGCCAGAGGCGGGAGCCGAGGCGGCAGAGGATGATAATGAGATTGCCCTGGCGGTAATTGGCCGGCCAAATGTCGGTAAGTCATCGTTGATAAATCGTCTATTGGGCGAAGAGCGCATGGTGGTCTCAAATATTCCAGGCACCACTCGGGATTCCGTTGATACGGTACTGGAAAAGAGGGGGACTAAATACCGTTTTATTGACACCGCAGGTATTCGCCGCAAGGGCAAGGTCTATGGCAAGGTTGAAAAATTCTCGGTCATGCGGGCCCTAAAGGCCATGGAAAGGGCGGCTATGGTGCTGGTACTGGTGGACGCCGGGGAGGGGATCACCGAGCAGGATACCAAGGTTATCGGTTATGCCATGGAGAGGGGACGGGCCTGCCTAGTTCTGGTTAACAAATGGGATTTGATTGAGAATGACCCTAAACGTCAGAAATGGCTTCTGGCTGAAATAGAGCGGGCCACCAATTTTATCGGCTATGCTCCTACCTTGAGAATATCGGCTTTAAACGGCCTGGGTACCGGTAAAATCTTCCCGGTAATCAATGAGGTCTATAAGCAGTTCTGCATGACCTTTAATACCGGCCCCTTGAATCGTATTCTACGGGCCGCAGTGGAGGGACATAGCCCGGCGCTTCATCGCGGCCGGAGGCTGAAACTGTATTACACCACCCAGGTCAGCACTAAACCACCGACCTTTGTGGTTTATGCCAATTATCCCAAGGCGGTGCATTTTTCCTATTTCCGTTATCTCGTAAATCAATATCGAACCGGCCTGGGTCTTGATAAGACTTCTTTAAAAATAATCCTCCGGGAAAGAAAACGGCGGCAAATGGAAGGGGGCAGGAATATCCAGGGCGTCTGATCGATACCGCATCAGTGCCATAGTGAACCATTGGAGGGCAGCGTGGTACAATTGGAATTGGCAGGGAGCGATGAATATCTCGACATAGAGACTGCAATCAGGAATACGGCCTTGTTGAGCAGGTTTCCTGCCCTTGATGTTGGTTCTTTGTCCCGTTTCTTCAGCCACCATGGGAAGGCGGTTGATAAGCGGGATGACCTTTTTGTCTTTGCCCGCCAACTCTGGAAAAATGGGGTGGAATTCCCCGAATTCTTCCATTTTCTAAAGGAAATCAGATATAATCTCACTCCGCTTAGAGCTCAAATGTCGCCCTCCGACACATTGATAAATGAATTTGAACTCCGCCTGTTAACGGAGTGGCAGCGTCTCATTGGCCATGGATTTCACAAAAAGCTTAGAGAGGCCAACAGCTTTATCCTCCACGAGAAGAGACGGTATTATACCGTTTTTAATCGGATGGGGGAGCCCGCCTTTATTATTAATCGACAATTTCAGTTTATTGAAACCAACCGCGCCTTTGACCGCTTCTTCCACATTCAGGGGAAGGGCCATATCGGCAATTCATGCTTTTCCGTTATTAATGATCATTTGGCCTGTCGTGAGGCCATTCAAATGATGATTGTCAATAAGACCTCCTGCTCCGGGATGGAAACGGTGATCGAGGTTAACGGAGAAAAACGTAATATCGTGGTTTCCGGGACATTCTTAGGTGAGATTAACCATGAGGTCTCTGGGGCCATGGTTATAATTCAGGATATCAGCGCTCGTAAAGAGGCGGCCCAGGCCCTGCTGGAGAATGAAGAAAAATATCGTACCCTCATTGAAAATATGCCCGATGTTTCCTGGCGGGCGGATAAATTTGGTACCCTTTTTTTTATAAGCCGTAACGTGGAGCAGGTCTGCGGTTATAAACCGGATGAGCTACTTGGTTCCTGGCCTAAGGGCCGGTTTGCCATGATTCATCCCGATGACCTGGAATATGTTCGTAATGAATTTGGTATATTTTTTGCCTCTTATCTGCCGATGGATAATTCCAGTCCGTCCCCGTCCGGCCGCGATTTCCAGCCTCATAGCTCTGATTCCAAAAACTATGATGTTACCTATCGTTTTCATAAAAAAGACGGCAGCTGGATATGGCTGCGTAGCCGGGCCAGTAATATTTATGCACAGCAGGGCAAGTGGTTTGCCGATGGGGTGTTTTCCGATGTTACGGAGTTGAAAAAGGCGGAGGATGAGCTTGAACGGCATCATTTCCATCTTTCTGAGCTGGTGGATGAACGGACGGCTGAATTAAGACGGGTGAATCAGGCCCTCAAGCAGGAGATTAATTTTCGCAGGATGGCCGAGGATAGACTGCTGCGTCTGACCACCAAGCTACGGCAGTCCAATGAAGAACTTGAGCAATTCGCCCACGTTACCTCTCATGATCTTAAAGAACCGCTGATGCTTATTTCCAGCTTCAGTAATCGGCTTGAAAAAAAATATACCACGCTGTTAGATGAACCGGGGAAGAAATATCTGCGGCGTATTACCACTGCCGCCGGTCAGATGCAGGACTTAATAAAGGCACTTCTAGAGCTGTCCAGTGTGGGGGCGAGTAAACGGCCCTTTGAGCTTTTTGATCTTAAAGAGGTAATCAAAGAGGTCGTGGAAAGTCTGGAAGAATCTCTCAGCAAATGCCGGGGCCGGGTTAAATGTGATTCCCAGGAAGAATTGCTGGGGGATAAAACCCAAATCCGGCAGCTTTTTCAAAATATAATCGTCAACGCCATAAAATACCGCAAGAAGAACCAGGCCCCGTTAATTACCATCCAGGGTCGGCGGTTGGAGAACGGTTTTTGTCAGATTATCGTTGAGGATAATGGCATTGGCTTTGACCAGCGCTACGCCAAGAAGATATTTAAGCCCCTTGCCCGTCTGCATGGCCGCCGGGAATATGATGGCACCGGTATAGGACTTGCTACCTGCCGTAAAATTGTCCTCCGGCATGGCGGCGAAATTAGCGCCCGTGGTGTGCCTGACAAGGGAGCATCCTTTATTATTAGCCTGCCGCTTCCCCGATATTCTTGATCTCCTTGTGTTATCCTTAAAATTCAGGGAAATGCTGGAGGAATTCTGTTAATTGGCTTCGATTGCTAAAATCAAGGTTTAAACATACCCTGTCCTTCTCAAAGGCCGGGGTATGCGAGACTGAGGCCCATTCCGGGAGTTGCAGCCTGGTCTGCCAGGTTTTAAATTCCTTTTCAGCGGCACTCAGGCGTGGAAATTGACGGTTCTGGAGATGTTCCATCAGGCAGGTTGTCTGCCGCGGCAGGTTCATTGATTGTTCATCTAAAATGTTCATGATTTCCCGGTCGCTTAAAACAGCATGAATTGAGGTAGATCCACGGCGGCATAATTCCAGGCAGGTCTGAATGAGCCGGCGTTGGTTGCTCACACTAAGCCGCAGAGCGCTGATTAGTTCAAACACCGCCAGCCGGTCACGAAAGGACATGGTAGTCATGGCCAGGGCGGTTTTTTCGGAGATTGTGCCTTGCTGGGCCGCTGAGA
>CAZZJP010000153.1:0-4652 GCA_964654555.1 uncultured Desulfobulbia bacterium | reverse complement strand
CGGCTGAGACAAACATCATCCGCGGCGCTGATTAAAATCACCTTATTAAAAAAAATCTGCCAGCCCGCCTCAAAGAGCAGGGGAACTTCGACCAACATGGGCCGCTGATTGGAGGCGGGCATAGCCGCGACCCGCTCACGGATTACCGTTAACACCAGGGGATGAAGACAGCTCTCAACCCGGCGCCTCAGGCGGGTATCACTAAAAATCCCACGGCGCAGCATGGGTTTATCAAGCCGGCCGTCTGAGGAGAAAAAGGACGGATCAAGCCAGACACGTAACTGCCGCCAGCCCTCCCCGCCCACCTCAAGGAGTTCGGCCACCAGTTCATCGGCGTTAAGCCCTGTCAAACCGCCATGTTCCATCAACCAGCGGCATATTGAGCTTTTACCGGAGGCGATGCCGCCGGTAAGTCCCGCAACCCTCGGCGGAAAACGGCTCTCAGGAGTACTCATCGTTGCTCTCCCAGCCGCCAAGGCCTTCTATTACTGAGGCCATATCCGGCCACAGGGCGGCGGTAAAGGCAAGCGTCGCGCCATTTATCGGATGTTTAAAAGAAAGATGCCAGGCATGCAGCATCTGCCTGCTTATCCCCATGGACAAAAAAGATGATTTTTTATGACCGTAAAGAGTATCACCGGCCACCGGTGTTCCCTGATAAGCCATATGTACCCTGATCTGATGGGTGCGTCCGGTACTTATCCGGACTTCAAGCAGGCTGAGAGGCTCCTGAAAGACGCGCAGGGTGCGCCAACTGGTTACAGCCTCTCTGCCAGCCGTGGAGCGGACAGCCATCTTGCGGCGATGCACCGGGTGGCGGCCGATGAGGGTATGCAGACAGCCCTCCGGCGGCCGCGCCCGGCCGTCAATTAAAGCGAGATATTCTTTTTTAATGGTCTTGGCCTTAAATTGCGCCACCAGGGCCTGGTGAGCGGCATCGTGCTTGGCCGCTATCATTACCCCCGAGGTATCCTTATCAAGCCGATGGACAATCCCCGGCCGTATTGTACCGTTAATACCGGAGAGGTCAGCGCAATGATAGAGCAGACCATGAACCAGGGTACCGGTTTTATGACCGCAGGCAGGATGGACAACCACCCCCGGCGGTTTTGAGATAACGATAATATCATCATCCTCAAACAGAACTTCAAAGGGGACAGGCTCGGGGACGAGGGCGACGGGCTCAGGGGCCGGAACCTGCAGGCAGATCTGCTCACCGCTTTTTAGGCGATAGCCGGTCTTGCGTCTTTTGTCATTCACCACCACCAAGCCCTTACGGACAAGATTCTGGAGCATTGACCTGGATGAACCGGGAATCAGCCCTTCACAACAGGTGGCCAAAAAGATATCAAGACGCTGACCATCATGGCTGGCCTGAACGCTAAATTCAAGTGTATTCTGGATGCGATATTCTACCGGCACTAAGGAAGGGAAATAATCAGGGGAAGATTGGCTTGACTGCCGCCTGCCGGATAAGGGCAGACCTTAAGCAAAAATATGGGTGATACGGTCGGAGACAGCCTCCTCATTAATCTGATCGGCAATGGATATCTCCTTGACCAGCAGACTCTGGGCCGTATCCATCATCTTACGTTCACCAAAGGAGAGGGTCTTATCTTCCTGCAGAGCGTAAAGATCACGCAGCACCTCGGCTATCTCATATACGGAACCGGTCTTTATCTTCTCCATATATTCACGATAGCGCTGATTCCAGGGCCTGGCGGTAATTACAACATCCTTCTCCCGCAGAATTGAATAGACATTATCAACCTCATCGGCATTGATGATTGAACGCAGCCCGACATGAGAACTGGAGGTAGTCGGCACCATAACCACCATATTGGTGTCCATAATCCTGATTACATAAAATACCTGCTGCAATTCCCCGACATCGCGGGTTTCAATGGCCTCTATCTGACCAACTCCATGCGCAGGATACACCGCCATATCGCCAACATCAAAAGAAGAAGAAGTTTTTTTCGTCATGGGGAATATCCATTTTTTATTTAAATTTTAAAAAAAATTAAATTATTTCAGCACAAGATAACATATTTTAGTGACAAAGTAAATGGAATTGTTTATAGAGATTGGTTTCTCTCATAAGCCCTGGCCTCAATGGCCCGAGCCAGGGTATGTTCATCCGCATATTTTATGTCCATGCCCATGGGAATACCACAGGCCAGACGGGAGACGGTGGTCAACCCCTTCAGCCGTTCACACAGATAACTCGCCGTGGCCTCTCCAGGCACCGTAGAACTGGTGGCAATGAGCACCTCACGCACTTCGTCCTTCTTTATCCTGCCTATTAAGGCGTCTATCTTGATTTCTGACGGGCCTATACCGTCCATTGGCGACAGCACTCCATGCAAAACATGATAAAGCCCCTTAAAGCTGCTGGTTTTTTCAATGGCCAACAGATCATCAATCCCCTCCACCACGCAAATAAGGCGCTTATCACGCCTTGAATCGCGGCAGACCTGACAAGGATCATCCTCGGAAAAGGCGAAACAGGTTCCACAGAGACGAATAGCCGCATGCAGATCCATTAGATCAGCCGCCAGAGCCCGGGCCTCAGAGGCCGGCCGGCGCAGGATGTGCATGGCAAGGCGGGAAGCGGTCTTGGAACCCACTCCCGGCAGACGGCCAAGGTCGGCAATCAAACGGGCCAGGGGGGCCGGCATAATCTCCATCAATCCCGCCTCCCCGCTTAACCGCCGAAAAGGCCGGAAAGACTGGCGCCCATATTCAGGCCGCCGGTTAATTTGGCCATTTCCGCCTGAGTGGCATCCCGGGCCTTAGTCATACCGTCATTTACCGCGGCAATAATCAAATCCTGCAGCATTACCGGATCATCAGGATCAATAACCTCTTTATCGATCTTTAATTCCAGCAGCTCATGGCGCCCGTTAACCACGGCAGTTACCATGCCGCCGCCCACGCTTGACGTAATCCGCTGACCGGCCAGTTCCTCCTGCATCCCGGCAATGCGCTGTTGAAATTGCTGAGCCTGTTCCATTATTTGTTTCATATCCATAAAAAAATTCTCCTTATATTGTAACTATTCAGCAGCACTCCGGTGGTTATTGTTACTTTTTGACATCACGCTGAATAGTTTACCTTATATCTTATATATTGCCGCCTACCTACTTCTCGGGCCGGTTCTCACGCCGCTCACCTCACCGCCCAGGGTATCCACGACCATCTCCACCACAGGGTCCCTGGTCAGGGCCCGGCGCTCCTCCATGGGCTTATCAAGCTCACCATCTTCTCCGTTACTGCCGGCGGCTGTAACTTTAACCATTAATTCCTTCTGGAAAAAGTCCTGGGCAAACTCCGTCAACAGTTTAAGATTATCCGTTTCCTGCAGAATAAGACATTCAGCGGGATCATCAAATTTAATTATCAGCTCCCCTTCCAGCTCATCCACCTTTTCCGCCAGTTGCAAAGTACTTGCCATCCACCGTTTGCGTTCCTTAACATGGCCGATGAACCCGGACCAATCCCGTTCCAGAGGTTTAGAGGGAGGAGAAATCTCCTGAATCCTGTCTACGGACTGGGGCAGCGGCTCTTCCAACGAGGGCGCAACCTTCCGGGACAATGGAGCGGCGGCTTTTGCGACCGGCGGCGACGCATGACTTATTGTTTCATAGGGTGCAGCATCTTCCCTTAACGGGGCGGCAGTATCCTGAACAGGTTCCAACGGAAATGGATTCACCTTATCCAGATCTTCCTTCGGCGGCCCGGCAGCAGGCTCGGTATTAACCCGCGGCGACAATTCATCCTTTAAGGAGTGAGACACCTCAACTGCCGGCGGGCGCGGCTCAGCCGCCAGCATGGAATCCAGACGCCCCAGTAAATCAGCGAGAGGAACAACGCCGCCGGCCTGACCAGCCTTGACAAAAAGCATTTCAAGGGCCATCCGGGGATAGCTTGACCTCCCCACCCCATCCACTCCGCTGAAGACAATATTAAAGACATTAGTGATTGTCTCAATGGAATATTTGTCGGCCAGAGCCCGCAGAACAGCCATTTCATCATCAGAGACATCCAGCAGCTCTACCGGATTCCGGCAGGTCTTACATATCATCAGTCCACGCAGATACTGCAAAATACCAAGGGAAAAGCGTTTCATGTTCATACCATGGCCGTAACACTCCGCCAACAGAGTCAGGGCCTGACCGGTATCACCGGCCAGCAGCGAGACCGCCAGCCGGTTAAAAACCCGGCTGTCCACCAGCCCCAGCACCTGGCTGAGATCGTCCTCGCTGATCGACTCGCCGCCAAAGGAGAATATCTGCTCCAGGAGGCTCAAACCGTCACGCACACTGCCATCGGCCTCCCGGGCGATAATCTCCATGGCGCCATCACTGATTTTAACCCCTTCGCTAACGGCAATCCGGCCAAAAAAATCAAGCAGCTCGTTAAGGGCTACCCGACGCAGTTCATAACGCTGGCAACGGGAAAGAATAGTAACCGGCACCTTATGAAGTTCGGTGGTGGCAAAGATAAAAAAGACATGGGGAGGAGGTTCTTCCAGGGTTTTCAAGAGGGCGTTAAAGGCCTCAACCGTGAGCATATGAACCTCATCAATGACAATAATCTTATATCTCTCACTGGTGGGCAGAAAGCGCAGATTTTCCTGCAGTTCACGG
>CAZZJP010000152.1:0-4665 GCA_964654555.1 uncultured Desulfobulbia bacterium | reverse complement strand
AATGCCCTTATCCATGCAGGTCAAGCTCCTCCATGTTCTGCAGGAGCGCCAGATTCTAAGAGTGGGCGGCACCAACCCCATTGATCTTGATATCAGAATAATCGCCGCCACTAATATTGACTTAAGAACAGCCATTGAGCAGGGCTCCTTCCGGGAAGATCTTTTTTACCGGCTTAATGTTGTTGGCATGCGCCTGCCGAGCCTCACTGAAAGGCGGGAAGATATTCCGCTCCTGAGTACTCATTTTATTGATAAATTCAATCTGGCCTTTAATAAAAAAATTAAAGGTTTTTCTCCCCAGGCCCAAGAGCTGCTTAACAATTATGATTTTCCAGGCAACGTCCGGGAATTAGAGAATATAATACAGCGCGCCGTGGCTCTGGCGGACAGCAGTGAGATCCTGATTCGTGATCTGCCCGCCCGGCTGCGCAAAACAAATACGCCCAACTTGACAGATACCCCCCTGATGTCTCTGGACGAGATGGAAAAGCAACATATTTCCACCGTCTTAAAGCAAACCTCTTATAATAAAAATTTGGCCAGCAGTATCTTGAAACTGCCCCGTACTACCCTATGGCGGCGCATAAAGAAATACAAATTGCGAATACCGGACGAATAATCCATTTTGAAACATCCGGATAGACCAAAAGGACGCTATGCCTTTGCATTACTGGGCAGCCCCACCAACAGACTCCTTTGTTTCTTTTTGAAACAATAGTTGTTCCTGTTTCAACTACCCCATCCCGAATCACGCTTTACCACGGCTATATTCCACCGTTAAACACCGGCGTGTCGCGCCAAAAAGATGTTATTTCAGATAGTTACTCATTCAGTTGTTGGCGGTTGGATTTTTATCCATATATTTTCTGTTATTTTAATGATTAATTCATTGAATTACCGTACATATAATTAATCAAATTAACAACAGGCAATATTTTTGCCCGCCTGGCATCTATTGTGCAGATGGTTAGGTCAAAATGTCCAGCAACTGACCGCAGCCGCTATGTTTTTTATTTAATCAATCTTGCACCGAGATTAAATAACTTGAGGAGACGTCATGCCTGATTTACAAAAGTTGTATACGGGATATGATTAGGGAAGTTTGGATATGGGGGAGAGGTATTTCCAGACAGCCGCCTGTTTTTTCACTGTTAGTGGACGTGGAAAAAGCAAAGGGGCCAGGCAGAAGGGAATATAATTTTATTTGGTTTTTGGTAATCGGACTCATATAAATTTAATCAAAAAGGAGATTAAAAAATAATGTGGCACATGTATCTTCCCATTGCGGGAAACAGCGTAAATATTATTACTATCTTTGGTCTGGGCGGCGTTGTCGGCCTATTGTCGGGGATATTCGGGGTTGGCGGCGGGTTTTTGATGACCCCGCTGCTGATAATGATCGGCATTCCCCCTACGGTGGCTGCCGCTTCTGATTCTAATCAGATAGTCGGGGCATCCACCTCAGGCACCCTGGCCCACTGGCGGCTGGGGAATGTTGATGTCAAGATGGGATTGTTGCTGCTCGTTGGCGGGATCATTGGCGGCACGGGAGGTGTCCAGGTAATCAAGGTACTGCGCGCTATGGGTAATGCCGATTTTCTGATCAATATTACCTATGTCCTCATGCTGGGCGGAGTTGGCTCTTATATGTTCTGGGAAAGTCTGCAGAGCTTGAAGCAGGATACCGGAGTATCAGAGTCCCAAGGGGCAGCGGCAGCCCCTAAAAAGGAATCTACCTATGCCCGCCTGCTCAAAATGCTTCCCTGGCAGAGTAACTTTGAAAAATCAGGCTCGGAAATTTCCATTTTACTACCCCTTGTCTTTGGAGTTCTGGTGGGTGTACTGGCTGCTATTATGGGGGTTGGCGGTGGCTTCATCATGGTACCGGTAATGGTTTATCTGCTGCGGATGCCCATGCATGTCGTAGTAGGCACCAGCCTGTTCCAGATTCTCTTCACCTGCGTCAACGTCACCATTATGCAATCATACAGCAACCATACGGTGGATTTTGTTCTTGCCCTTCTGCTCCTGGCAGGTTCCACCATCGGTGCCCAGTTTGGTACCGCGGTGGGGAAAAAGTTAAAAGGTGATCAATTAAAAATTTTACTGGCTTCACTGGTTCTTCTCGTCTGCGTAAAAATGTTGGCCGGACTCCTGATAACGCCGGATATTCTCGTTGCTTTAAAGGGAGGACATTGAGAATGAAAAAGATAATAACTCTATTAAGTATTAGTATTCTGGCTTTTATCGGCCTGACCCAGGCCAGCCTGGCGGCCGATATCAGCATGACAATCACCCCCGCCACCGTTGAGATCAGCGCCTTTTACAATGGAACCTCGGTAATGGTCAAGGGCCGGATTCCGGCCAATGCCCAGGCTGTAGTCCGGGTCAGCGGTGCTGGAGAGGAATTGCACCTGAAGAAAAAAGGCAAGGTTGCCGGCTTTTTATGGATGAATACCGGCGATATTACCCTTGAGAACGCCCCCAATGTCTACATGGTATATACGCCGAAGGAGATTACAGACTTAGATAACTCCCCGGCCAGAAGGCTTAGTATACCGGCTTTAAAAGATCGAATCACGGTAGCCCCGGCCAGCGAAGACAGAGACTTTATTGTTGGCGAGTTTATCAAGCTGAAGGAAAAATACGCCCTGTACACCGTTAATGATGAGACCGTCAAGTACGGGGCCGTCAGCGGTGGCACAAAGACCTTCAGTGTAAAAGCCGCCATCCCGCCCAGAATGAAACAGGGGATTTATAAGATAGATCTCGGGGTCGTGCAAGATGGCAAACTAACCGGGATAATTTCAAAGGAGTTCAAGGTAAAGCTCATAGGCTTTCCGGCCCAGTTGAGCAAACTGGCTTTCGGTAAACCCATAACATACGGCATTATGGCAGTATTGGTTGCCCTTGCCGCCGGGCTGCTCATGGGAGTTATATTCAGGGGTAAAGGCGGTGCGCATTAATAAGACTGAGCAGACAATATCTCAGCGCAGATTTCGGGTCGCAGATTTATTTTTCGGGACTTGAAATCTGCGGCTCAGTTCGCATCGTGTAATAGTTTACCACAACCCCCTACTGCGAATTTCGCCCTCACCTGTCCTATTTAACCTTCTTGAAACACACAAGTAACACAGTTACAGAGTTAAGGGCCGCTTAGCACCCCTGCCCGCACGGTTAGCAGAAATTAAATGCCATTTCGGAGAGTTATTCATGAGCGATGAAGGTAAAACCAGTATCTTGATTCTGGATGATGAACCAATAGTCAGCAAACGCCTGAAACCATCTTTGGAAAAAAGGGGGTATGAGGTCGAGACCTTCACTACCAGCATAGATGCCCTGCAAAGAACCAGGGAAAGAAATTTCGATATTGTGATTACTGATTTAAAAATGGAAGGGCTGGATGGTATGGAGTTTTTGGCCAAGGTAAAAGAGAGATCACCACAAACCGAAGTAATCGTTATTACGGGCTTTGCCACCCAGGAAACAGCAAAAGAATCTTTGACAAAAGGAGCCTCCGAGTTCCTGGCCAAACCTTTCAAACTGAGTGAAATCACCAGGGCTATTGAAAAGGCGGAAAACAAAAAAAATACTAACCGCGGCTGACATTCATAGTTACCCCGCCAGCTTAAAAGCCCCGTGCAATCCCTCAATCACCATCTGCGTCCCAATTACCGCTAGAATCAAGCCCATCATACGCGTTATTACCCCTAAGGCGCCAACCCCAATAAAGGTAACAAACTTTTCACCAAAGACAAAAAAAGCATAGGTAATTATACATAGAACGGCAAAGGAAACGATGGTAACTACCATCCCCGCCAGACCGCCCCCCGCGGAAAAGTTCATTGCCGTAGCGATGGTACCGGGCCCGGCGAGTATCGGCATTGCCAATGGAGAGACCGCCACACTAAGTGCCGCCTCCCTGCATTTCTGTTTATCCTCTTCGTTGGGGTGATGAATGCTTGATTGTTTACCTTGCAGCATATGAAAGCCGATTAGAAAGACTAACAAGCCGCCGGTAATCCGAAAGGCGGGCAGACTTATGCCAAAAAGTTCGAAGATTACCTTACCCGCAATGGCAAACACAACAATAACCAGAAATGCCAAAGCCAACGACTGCAAGGCCACGGTTCTGGTCGTCTGTTTATCGTCACCACTTGTGAGGCCAAGAAAAATCGGCACATTAGCAATGGGGTTCATGATGGCGAAAAATCCCATAAATACCGTTAAGGCGTGGAGCATTATACTTTCCATATTTTTATCCAATCTCCCCGGTAATGACGCCCCTGCCGCAGGCATAATCCCACAGAAAGCATCAGTCTCCAAGACAAAAATTACCGTCTTATGGAACAACGATAATTTACATTTACGGTTGATAACAGATCGTCAAAGAAATGACTTTTGACAGTTCCCTCTTTTTTTATTTTATTGCTTCAAAAGGATGAATAGCTTATAGTAAAAAAATTTCTTGACATTTTTGTGCGTATTTATTGTTTAAACAACGTCCAAAAAATAAATTATTTAAATTTACTATTTTTTTAGTAATTGTATACCGTTATTTTCCATGAGCATAAAAGAAAAAGATACTTTGGCAGGACGGGGAATTGAGAACCTGGCCAGCCAGGCCGCTGAATACGGCTGTCCCTGGGTGCTGTTTAGTGAAGA
>CAZZJP010000151.1:0-4818 GCA_964654555.1 uncultured Desulfobulbia bacterium | reverse complement strand
ATAATCCTCTGGGACGGTTACTGCACGGTTCACATGCAGTTCTCCGCCGCCCAGATTGCCAGCACCCGCCAGGCCGACCCCGAGGTTAAAATTATTGTCCATCCGGAATGCCGCCGCGAGGTAGTGGAGGCCGCCGACCTCCAGGGTTCCACGGAGATGATTATAAAGGCCGTGAGCGAGGCCCCAACCGGCAGCAGTTGGGCGGTGGGCACTGAAATCAACCTGGTAAAGCGCCTGACAGCCCAATTCCCGGATAAACACATCCGTTCTCTATCTCCGGTGGAATGCAAATGCTCTACCATGTACCGCATTGACCCCGTCCATCTCCTGTGGGTGCTGGACAATCTAACCGCCGGCCGTATCGTAAACCAGATCAAGGTGGACAAAGAAACCGCCGCTCTGGCCAGCTTGGCCCTGAACCGCATGTTGGAAATTTAGGGGAGCCAATACCTCTGGCTGGGAACAGAGACAAACTCCATATCCGGCAGAATGAGACAGGTCAGCCGGCCGCCATATACCGCCCCGGTATCAATGCCTATTCCCCATTCAGTGATATGTGGTTTGATATGGGCAGTGTGGCCGTAAACCACTATCTTGCCCAGACCAGAATCATGCCCCTGCTCCCGGCTCCAGAGCAGCCAGTCCCGGCTCTGCATACTGAGGTGAACGCCGCGCTGAACGCCGGCATGGACATAGATATATTTATCATCCTGCCAATAGAGATCCAGCTCCCGGAAAAAACGTTGATGCCCGACCGGTAATCCCCCGGCCGCGATTGCCGATTCTCCGCCATAGCTGGCAATGGTCTGCCGGCCGCCGGTCTGTAGATAAACATCCCGCCCCACGCCTTCAAGATAATTATTAAACATCTCCTCATGATTACCCATAAGGGTTATTACCCTCTTGAAGCTGCCCACAAGGCCAATAACCGTTTCCACGACCTGCCGGGATTCCGGGCCTCGGTCAATATAGTCACCAAGAAAGATCAGGGTATCCTGACTATGGGTAGGATTAAGTTTGGACAGCAGGGCCATAAGGGATTGATAACAGCCGTGAATATCGCCAATTACAAAGGTTCTCATCATATTCCTTTAAATAGAAGCCAACTTACATGGACTTCAGCATCTTGCCAGCCTCTTGCCTCTCAGGAAAGTCTTTTACCTTGAGGGCGGCTTTAAGTTCCTTACGGGCCTCATCCATTTCCCCCCGGCCCTTGAGAGCCAGAGCCAGGTGATAGCGGAAAGTGGGATTAGCCGGGGCTCCGGCCACCGCCTGCCGCAACTGGCTGACAGCTAAAACGTATGAGTGACGCTGCAGATGAATCCAGCCAAGGGTATCGGCAACACTTGGATTGTCCGGCCTGGCATTTTTTGCGATAAGTCCTAACCGCAGCGCCTCACCAAGATCGGCCCCTGGCTCATGACTGATAATCCAGGCCAGATTATTAGCCGCCTCCGGCAGCTCGGGGTTGAGCTTAAGGGCATGCCGATAAAGGGCCTTGGCCCCTTTAATATCCTTCTCAGCCTTTAGAACAGGAGCAAGAGACATAATAGCAGGCAGATAATCAGGCTTCAAGCGCAAATAGTCCTGATACATGACCGCCGCCTCCCGGCTCCGCCCCTGGGAATTTAAAATAGAGGCTGCCAGCATAAAGCCCCCGGCTCCCGGCGGCCGCAGGATACGTACCCTCTTACAGAGGTCAAGGGCCTCGGAATATTTATGATTTACAGCCAGTAAATTGGCCAGCAGCAATAGTTCACCGGGATTATCAGGCTGGCCGCGCAACTGCTTACGCACCCTGGTTATGGCACCCGGCAAATCACCGCCAGCGCTCATTATCCTGGCCACCCCGGCCAGAGCCCGGCTGCTTGCGGGCCGCAGACTTAAAATCTTCTCCAGCATCTCACGAGCCCTGGCCGGTTTCTTAAGACCTAAACAGGTATCAGCAAGATTGGCATATATTTCAGTATTATCCGGCAGCATTTTAGACATTTTCTCAAACAATTCCAGAGCCTTACTAAATTCTTTCTTCCGGATGAGAGACTGGCCTATAATTACGGCGGCCCGAAAGTCATCAGGTTGCAGGCGCAGAGCGACAGTCGCCTCTCTCGCTGCCCCGTCAAAATCGCGGCTTAACAGATCAAGCTGGCCCAGCAGGGTATGGGCTCCGGCCAAACGGGGATCAGCCGCCACAGCCGCAGCCGCCTCTTTACGGGCCAGCTCCAGCTTACCCATACCAAAAAGGGCCATACCCTTTTGATAATGGGCTTCGGCCATTCGCGGCTGCTCTTTAAGCAGGGCATTCAAGATATCCAAAGCGGCCTGCCCCTTGCTCTCTCTAATCAGTAGCTTGGCCCGCACCAGACGAGCCAAGGGCTGTTTATCATCAGCCTTTAAAACCTCGGCGCTCTCTTGTTCAGCCTGTTTAAACTTATGGCGCTCAAAATAAAAATCGGCCAGCTCCGCCTTAATCGGCAACGATTTTGGATGCCTGCTCAAGGCCTGCAGCAAAACGTCCTCGGCCTGCTTAAATTTACCCTGGTGTTTATAAAGAGCGGTGAGCAAGAGATCAAATTCACTTTTTTCAGGAAAAACCCCGCGGGCTGATTTGATACAGTCCTCAGCCTTATTTAGACGGCCGGTCTCCATATAAATGGCGGCTAACATCATATAAGGCCTAATAGATTTTTTAAAGACATTCCGCATAGATTTCAGCTGCTTCTCGGCCTTATCATCTTCTTTGTTCCTCATGTAGAAAACGACAAGAGCCTGCTGAAAACCAAAATTATCCGGCCGCAGTTTAACGGCCCGCCGCAAGGCTTTTTCCACCTCGGCAGTTTTACCAGCGGCCATCAAAACCCTGGCTTTAGTCAGATAGGCCCGGCCAAGATCAGGATTTGCGGCCAGGGCCTTATTAATGGCAGTCTCAGCGGCGGGAATATTCTTGGCCAGGATATCAAGATTCGCCTCAAGAACCAGGGCCGGGGCATAATTGGGATTTCGAGCCAGAATTTTGTTTACCCGGGCTCGGGATTCATTAGTTTTATGGCCAAGATACAAAATCTCAGCGGTCTTGAGCCGGGCGTCGAGGTTGGCCGGGTTCAGAGAAGCGGCCCGCGACAATTGTCTGAAGGCCTTACCTGGATCATTGAGTTTGAGATACAAAAGCCCTAATTGATAACGAGCCGGGGCATATTTAGGAGCAATTTGCGCCGCGTTTTTAAATTCAATAACAGCCGCCTTATCATTACCCTTCTTGAGATAAGTTATACCTCGTTCATAAGCCGCCTGTTTCTGCTTTTCCTTATTCGCGCAACTGACAACCAACAGGCACAGAACCAGCATAATTATCAGACGCTTCCACATCCCATATTTCATCATTATCCCCTTTTGATTCAGTAACTTTCAGCGTGATATCTGCAAGAACCAACCACCAGGCTATTCAGCAGCACTCTGGATGAGTGAATATAGGGGGCTGCTGAAGTTACAATACGAGACAAGAATGTCCAGTCTGTAACTACTGGTAAATCTTATCACAACAGTCTAATTACTATTGCATAAAAAAATAAAATTTTATAGTGTATTCCTCAGGAAGAAAGAAACCACCGCCCACAATGCCAGGTAAATTTTATGGTACCAGAAATCAGACCTGAGCCCCCTTTATGAGTTATTGCCTTTTAATTTAAGGTTACTGCCAACATACATATGGAGATAGTTAAGATGAAAATCAACCACGGGCTGTCATTTAAGCAAATATCACTCGGCCAGATATGGACGTTACTTGCGCTCATCTCCCTGTTCCCCTTAGTTAATACAGCCCTGGCCTCTCCAACAGCCATCAGCAACAATGCCGCTTCACCGGCCACCAGGGAAGTGGAATATATAATCGGCCGGGGCGACCAGCTGCGGATTATGGTATGGAAAGAAAAAGATCTGTCACAAACCATGAGCGTCCGTATTGACGGCCGCATCTCCCTGCCCCTGATTGGTGACGTAATGGCCGCCGGCAAGACCATCAGCGGCCTGACCCATGAGCTGGAAAAACGTTTTGCCAGCGTGGTAACCGACCCCGCCGTCTCGGTCATGCTCATTCAGAGCAAAAGCTGGCGTTATTACATCATCGGCAAGATAAACAAGCCTGGAGAGTTCCCCATTGATTTTCCCATCACCATTCTCCAGGCCATAGCCAAAAGCGGCGGCTTCACGCAGTGGGCCAAGAGCGATAATATTTCTATTCTGCGCCAGACCGCCGGCCATGATAAAATTCTTAAATTTAATTATGACGCTGTGACCAAGGGCAGGGACTTAGCCCAAAACATCCAGATAAAGCCAGGCGATACAATCATAGTTCCCTGAAAAAAACAAAGGTAAATCCAAATGGCAAACAAAGAAAAAGTAGTCCTGACTCTTATATTATGCGCTCTCATGTCCACAACCGCCGCTGCCCGGCAGACGACTTTTAACGGCAGTGTGGCCATTGGCAGCGATTATGACTCCAACGTCTTTCAGACCGATAACAACCGTACCGATGAGTGGCAAAACAGTCTTGAAGCCAAACTGGCTCTTGAATCCAAGGGGATAGACGACCTGTTCAGCCTGTCATACAACCCAAATTTCACCTATAACGACCGCCGCGACACCACCTCGAAAAGACATGATTTAGACCTGAAGGCCCAACGGGACATTTCTGAACATTGGCAGATGACCATAGACAATGCTTACTCCTATCAGGACAACCCATACTTTGAAAGTAATACCGCGCTCTCCTGGGCCCGCCAGTTCCAAAGGGCCGACGACTTTACCCAAACCGAGATTGTC
>CAZZJP010000150.1:0-4837 GCA_964654555.1 uncultured Desulfobulbia bacterium | reverse complement strand
TTAAAGACCATTTGTCAGCTTTTTTTAAATTTATTCAAGACCTGACAGGTGGGACAGGAGCAAATCCCGCCCTCAAAATTGGCCTCAATGGCGGTGGCCGGGCAATTTTCCACGCAGGCGCCGCAGGCCTGGCATCTTTCCATGTGCAGCACCACACTCTTGCCACTCAGCAGATCGCGGCCAAATACCCCCGCCGGGCAGACATTCCGGCACAGGCCGCAGCCAATACATTTTTCGGGGCTGACACTGACTTCGGTATTTCTTTCACCAAGAAGCAGCTCCTTCATGTCCGTGCGCCACAGGGGTGACCAGGACGGGGTATCATAACCAAGGTAGACACAGATGACAATTATCCAGATTAGCCAGCCGCTTAAATTCAGCATATTAAGATGCGGGCGGAATACGGCAATGATCGTAAAGACCGCGGCCGCTATAATCCCTAAGGCGAGGCCCTTCTGCAACCCTGGTTTGCCTGGAAGTTTAAAGACGAAGGCGCAGTTCAATATAGACCCGGCAAAAATCAGCAGCAATGATTTCCACCAGAGCCCCGGCAGCCAGCAGGAGGCAAGCAACAGGGGGAGAATGGCAAAAAGCAGGTTGTTAAAACCCAGGTTTGTGCCCATTATCAGGCGGTCTTTGAGGGGGAACAATACCCGCCGGTGTTCGAGGGGCGGATTTGGGCGGCCGCTCTTCAGCCAGAATGCGAGGTGCTTAATGTCGACGGGCCCGAATCGCCCCTGCCAGCCGCTTCTTTGCTTGAGGACGTGAATATTTACCCCGCTGGCACAGAGCTGCGGCAGAATCAAGCGCCTGTGGGCAACCATCTTTTCGATTTTGCTTGATTTGAGGGCGGCAATAACCGTATCGGTGGAGAAATGATTCCCGCCGGCTGCGCACCAGACATTGATACCCTTGGTATTGGCCACCAGCAGCCAGGCGTTTACGCCGTCTCGCTTCAGGGCTTCTACTACCATACGCACGGTAAGTTCAAAATTGGCGGTTATCAGAACCGGTGAATCTTTATCCGGTGAGCCTACTTGGCGCAGGCCTGGTTTGGTGGGGAAGGGGAAGAGACGGCCAAAAAGAAACCAGAAGTCCTTTATTATATTTAACACCGTTTACCTCCGTGTTTTTGATTAATTTTAGTAATAGTTCACCAAGGGCACTAAAGTTGATGCTGCCCGATAGTGTAAGAGTTCATCAGTGACTTAGATCCGTTTGTTTCTGTACTTCCTGTACGTGAGAGGGCTGAAACGGACGGAGATGAGGTGCTGGTGAACTTACTAATTTTAATCCATTTTTCTGGCGGCAAAGAGGGCCATGGTGCCAAGTAAATATTCCTGTCTTTGCAGCAGTTCAAATTTTCTGGCCGCGAGGCGGGCCTCGAAATTTTTTATGACATGGGTGGTCTGCTGGGTAATCAGAAAGGTGATAACGGTCAGCGGCCCGCGAATAAGCGCTGCCAGAAAACGCTGCCACGGCTTGGCCGCCCGCACCTCATCGGCCACAATCAGCAAGCCGCCCCTCTTTAATAAGCCGGCCGCGAGAGCAAGAACCATGTCCAGCTCATCCGCCGTTAATTCACTAAAAGAGAGGGTGGCTGTAATCCGGTTGAATTTTTCTGGCGGGAATTGATCAATCTCCAGGGCGGTCAGGTGGTGAAACTCGGCATCCGGTACTTTTTCGCGGGCCTCGGCAAGCATTTTCTCCGAAATATCAATAGCTGTAACCCTGGCCCCGCGCCGGTTCATTAAGAAGGCCAGAGAGCCGGCTCCACAGCCGATTTCAAGAACCTCATCGTCAGGATTAATCCAGTTGGCGGCGATTTCTTTTTTGATACGGTCTATCCGGCCCAGGGTAAGAAAACGCATCCAGCCATCGTAACTGCCGGGGGATAATTCCAGTATTTTCATATAGACAAGAGTTGACATGTTGTACTCCTTTGTTACATACCGTGTGTTTTAATTCGCGGATGTTTAAACATTACCACGGCCCCGATGAAAATTGATAAAACCGTTATGGCAAAGGTCAATGGTTTGGTTACACCTATAAACTTAGGCCCCAGGATTCCTAAATATATGGGCAGCATGGGGGAGCCGCAGCAGCCGGTAAAAAAACAAACTCCCGCCCATAATAAACCGCTCAAGGCTATACCGCCGGTGGAACTTATGATGGCCTGCCGCCTTCTTCTGATTGCCCGTAACAGACAAAAGGAGGCAAAGCCTCCGGCCAAGGCGTAAGAGAGGCCAAGCCAGTAATCTCCAGCCTGCATGTAGCGGGTAAGGCGGGATTCCTGGGGTTGGTCAAGATCGTATGAGGCCCATTGACCGTTAACCGTTGAGGTTGAGCCCGCGGCCGGGACGCTGTAAATAAAATGTCCCGCGAGGATTACGCAAAAGACTGAGGCGGTAATTAACCACTTCATTTTACGGCCTGAATGTTTCTGGCCTCAATTATCATACCTCTGCTATTTTTGATTAGACGGCCGCTGATATTAACAAGGCTTTTTAATTCAGGGGGATTCCCGCTGTATTTTACGGGCAGGGTGTAGCGAGCGCATAATAATGTTCCACAACTCTTGAACTCACTAACATCAATGACCCCGAAGATTTTCTGAGCTTTATTAACGCCCGCCACCACTCCCCGCAGCATTATATTTCCGTAGAAGGCAGCGGGGTTGGCGGCCAGTTCATTCACATTGATTATTTTGTGAGCCCTGGCGGAAGCCGCACCTCCGGCCTTACTGCTCCGGCCGGCAAAGGAATAACAAACCCCGCTGATTATGATAAGCCCTGCCGCCGCCAGTAAAATAAAGCCCCTTTTCATGGTATCCTCTTTAAACAATCTTGTTGATCTTTACGGCATTCGGCGCATTGCGTCAGACACCAGGCATAATTCATAACTGAAATGGCGCAGGGATCGAGGATGCGGTAGATAATTTTTAAACCGTCCCGCCGGGAGGCTACTATACCTCGGTCAGCCAGGCGCTGTAACTGGTTGGAGACCGCGGTAGTGTTCAAATTTAGAAGCTGGGCCAGATCCGATACGCACATCTCTTTTTCAATGACCAGGGCGTGCAAAATACGCAATCTGTTGCTATTTGCCAAAATCTTAAAGGTATTCTCTAAGGATACGCCCTGCTCTTCATTGAGCAGGGCATGGTTCGATAAATCGGTTGATGATGAGCAGAGCCCTAAGCCGTTGTCAGTCATTTTTTTACCGGAGTTGATTTTTTGTAAGACTATTCCATGGAATAGTGGATTATGTTAAGGATGTTATTCCGTTCTGTCAACCTCTATGTCGTAATTTGTTTAGTTCTTGTTCGTTTCCGGCATGAGCGGTGTTAATTAAATACCGCTCATAAATTCCGCCAAAGCCAATCATTAAGGCGGAAAACTGGGACAGGTCTGCCGTTGATCTTTCTGACCAGAGAAGGGTTAGCCAAAGCCAAAAGTAGACTTGACCCCTTGCTAAATTCCGGCAGGTAGCGCCGCCGGTATTTTTCAACTGAACTTCCCCGGCGGTTGCAGATCAATCCGGTTTGTAATACTTCACCAAGGGCACTAAAGTTGATGCTGCCCGATAGTGTAAGAGTTCACCAGGTCAGGTCTTAAAACGGCCAGGCAAAAACTGCTTGCAATATTTGCTTATGCGGATACAGTCATTTTCATGAAAACTATAACGCAACTTTTTAAATCATTATCTGATCCAACAAGAGTCAGGATTATCTGGATTTTACAATTTGGCGGCGAACTTTGTGTTTGTGATTTTATGGCAGTTCTTGATCTTCCTCAATCCACCGTGTCACGCCATTTAGCTTATCTGCGTAATACCGGTTTGGCAGATGATCAGAGGAAGGGCGTCTGGATGTATTATCGGCTGCCTGAGCATGTGAATGATATAATCGCCGAGATTCTGGCGGTTGTCCGGCTGGCGGCGAAAGGTTCTGAACAGGCTGCCCTGGATCGACAGTGTTTAAAAGAATATCTGCGGGAGAAACGGGCTGGGACTTGCTGAATGGTTAAAGATGTCGGGGCAAAGCCCGTATCTGGTTTATTGAAATTATCAACTGGATTAGAAGGGGGCGGCCGGCAGCGAATAATCAATTAACTAACGCTCTGCTGTTATTCGTGGCGCAGGGCCTCAATGGGATCTAAGCGGGCGGCCTTTCTGGCCGGGAAAAAGCCGAAAATCACTCCGACCCCGCCGGAAAATAAAAAGGCCAGCAGCACAATACGAAAATCGAAGATAAAGGGCATTTTGAGAAAATGGACGCCCACGGCCGCGGCAGTTAATCCCAGGGCGATACCGATGAGTCCCCCGAAGCAGGATAAGACCACCGCCTCTACCAGAAACTGGAGCATTACCTCTTTTTCCAGAGCCCCAATGGCCAGCCTGATGCCGATCTCACGGGTTCTCTCCGTCACCGAGACCAGCATGATATTCATAATCCCTATGCCGCCGACCAGGAGGCTTACTGCCGCTACCGCCCCCAGCAGGGCCGTCAGGACACGGGTGGTGGAGGTGACGGCGCCCATGATCTCCTTCATGTCCCGAACCCGGAAGTCGTCATCTTGACCATGGGCGATATGGCGGCGTTGGCGCATCAGACGTGCGATGTCTTCTTTGATCTTTTTGGTGGAAATCCCGTCTCTTGCCGAGATGAAAATCCCCGATACGTCGTTATTGCCGGCCAGCCGCCGTTGTAAAAGGCGGAGCGGCACAAGCACAAAATCATCCTGGTCGCTGCCAAAGGTTGACTGCCCCTTGCTCCGCAGGGTACCGATTACCTGGCAGGACAGTTTCTTTAAGCGGATTGAGGCCCCGAGAGGATCCT
>CAZZJP010000149.1:0-4953 GCA_964654555.1 uncultured Desulfobulbia bacterium | reverse complement strand
CAGAAGAAAGACGATTATTGAGCAGGCTTAAATTGACGCTGAAGCGGGTGGTGTTAGAAGAGATGGTATAATCTTCATCTGCCGGCAGGGAATAGCTTGCCCTGATCTCATAGGGGCCGCCTGTTGCAGGTAAAGCATTAATGTTAAGTGTTGGAAGATTAGAACTATTCCAGCTTCCCTGGGACAAATTTTCCCATAATGTATTATCAATATCTTTGGCGCAGGTATTTTGTTTATAGCAATCACAACTATAATGCTTGCCACCAGTGTCAGTATCGCTGTGATTAATATCACAGACCTCAACGGTCAGGGTAGTAATATCAGCGTTAGGTTTAATGTTAAGATTAATGGGAAATGGCCCGGCCGAGGTAAAATTACCAGGTACGATATCGGTGTAAGACGGTGTCCCCTGCTGGCCGGTAATCAGCAGATCATTGGAGGTGCTGGCCCTCAGGTAACCGCCGAAGAGCCGTTTGCGATAGTCAATGGATAAGTTATAATCCTGGGTTTTAGTTCTATCGCTTTCTGAATTCTTATTTCTCCAGTCAACCTTAAGCTGGGTAAACAGACTTTCATACAGGCGGTGATTAAGCTTGGCCTTGAGGTACTCATCCTCACTATAAGTGGACAGCCAGTCTCTGGTTTGATCTAAATCCCGGCTGGAGTCATCCTGGCGGTCAACGCTCATTTCTATTTTTGAACTCATATTCCAGGGCAGATGAATCTTTATGTCCTGGATGAATGATTTATGGGCGGAGATACTGCCAGGCAGCGTCTCACCGCTGGTTAGATCATTATCGGTATGAGAAGTCGTGTAATTACCGGAGCTTAAAAAATCAAAATTTTTATAGGTTAAGGTGCCGGAGAGCCGCAAAAAATCATTAATGCTAGAGTTATCCCCAGTCAGTGATGATGCCGGTTTTTGATCGGTTTTATTTTTTTGAATCCGATGGGAGGCGGCGCCATTCACCGAATAGTCTTTACCCCTGTAGGAGGAACTTATGTTTAAGGTATCGTTCGTTGCCCAGCGCTTGACCGTGCTGCCAATACCGCTGTCATCCTCGGAAGTAGACTTATAATGGCTATAGTCCAGACGGGCGGAGAGAGGGGTCAGGCGGTAATTAAGGGCGCTGTCTCCCTGGAAGATAGTCTCACGGGCATTACTGTCTCCATAAACTGAGTTAATAAAAGGGCGGCTCTCGGCAAGATGGAAATCCAGATTGAGATGTTTTTTTCTCAAGACCTGACCAGCGAAATCAAAATTAATCCCATCGCCCTTATTTACCCGCCAGCCATCATCCTGTTCGCTTATATGGGTGTTGCGATCTGTCTCACCGGCAAAATCCAAAGTGAAAAGCAGCAGATTCGGGTTGTAGATATAGCCCAGGCTGGAAAAATTAAAAGTAGCCCTGATCTCCTTATTGCGGCTCAGGGTTTCTCTATTCTGGGTCTTGTCTTTTGAGGCATGGGAGATGAAACGGTAATCATAGCTCAAGCCGCCGGTGGAATACCAGAGCGTGGGCACAAATTGCCGCCATTCGGCACGGGCCGCGGCCGTGGGCAGCAGTAATGCCAGAGCCAGGTATCTGAGCCATAAGGGAGTCACTGTTTTACTAAAAAATTATTCAGCCGCCCGGTCTTTACGCCTTAATTCTTTCATATATTTATCCAATAATTCCTGATCAGAGGGATATGTTTTGCCCGTTATTCTGCCAAAACCATAGACATTGATGGCACTATAGGGATGAAATTGGTTAGCAACGATAATCAGGTATTGAATTTTGAAGCCCGGAGCGGCATATTGCTTGAAATAATCAACACTGTCATAGTTGATTGCCACTCCGGCCGGCAGATTCATGGAGCCGGGTTTGTCCAGCGGCAGGCTGCCGAAGGCGGTCAGCACCTGACCGTTGGCGGCAAAGACCTGGACGTTGTTAAAGGCGGCATCAGCCACATATATCCGCCCGTCATGATCAATGGCAATACCCTTGGGACGGCCAAAGTGGCCAAAGCTGCTGCCCGCGCTCCCGAGATAACCCCGGTAATGACCGTCACGGTCATACTTAACAACCTGGAAACGCCCCATATCCACGACATACATATAGCCCTCCTGGTCAAAGGCGATATCCACCGGGATACGTAACTTGGTGTTTTCTTCTCCTGAATTGCCAATGCTGTCAATCACGCTGCCGCTTTTTATGTCAAAAACCTGCACCCGGCCCTTGTTGTGAGTGCCGTCAACCACAAAGAGATTACTGCCATATACCGCGACGGCCACCGGCTTCCAGTCATCGGGATTGGAATAGCTCTTGACAAAAAAGTCGTGCTTGTCATATTTAAGTACCTGAGAACGAATGGGGTCGGCAACGTATTTATTCCCCTCTTTATCAAGGGCTATATTCAGGGGTTCCACCAGTTTCCCCATCCCCTGCGCCCCGACTAGGGGGGCAAATTTCTGCTTGGCCAAATTAAAGGTGAAGACGGTGTTCATGGAGTCACAGACATAGAGGATGCCGTTCCGCATTGCTACCCCGTAAGGCTTTTTGAAGACAAAACCCTTACGGCCCCGTACCCCGATAAAGGCGGCCAGGCCGGTGGCTTTTTTGGCAAAATCAGCGGAGCCGTTAAAGGAACGCAGGAATTGATAACGCGGCAGAGACGGGGCTGGCGGGAAAAAGGTAGGGGGCTGTTTCTTCTGAGGTACGGCTGAGGGCATGCAGCCGGACAGGGCAAAAAAACTGAGAAGAAGCCAGGCCAATAACATATTACGGGCATCCTTTCTAAGCATCGGTTAAACTCCTTAACTATGAGTTAAATGGATTAAAAACAGGGGCATGCTGCACGTACCAATAACCGCCTAATATCACAAATTTAATAAGTATAACGTAATCCCGGTTATTTGCAAAGCCGTTTTGTCAATGGGGATCGCGCTTTATTAAAAGTTGTTGAGTCGTATTTTAAGCCTTAAAAAGATGAAAAAAAGAAGAAAATCTGCCTCCATGACCTCACCGCAGGTGTTGACTGCCCGGGCGGCAGGGCATCTCAAGGCTGGACGTCTAAAGCAGGCTGCCCTGTGCTATGAAAAATTATTACATAAAACCCCCAACGACTTGACGCTCTATAATCAACTGGGGATTATTTACGACGGACTGCGTGAATGGGAGCAGGCGGTTCTGTGGTATCAAAAAGCCGTTGAGCAACAGCCGGGAATGGCTGCGGCCCATTATAATCTGGCCAATGTTCTGCATCAACAGGGAAAAGACAACGAGGCCATAAAGGCCTACCAGCAGACGCTGGCCATAGATAAGCATAATCTGGCGGCCTGGAACAATATGGCTGCCATTCTTTACGATCAGGGACGTATGACCGAGACGCTGATTTGCTTCAAGGAGGCCATGGAGGTGTTCCCGGATAATCCAGGTCTGCACAGCGCCTGTCTCGCGGCCCTTAACTATATGCCGGGTATAGACCAGGCCGAGGAAGCCCAGGCGGCAAAAGAATGGTGGCTGATACATGGCAAGGGGCAGCACCGCCGGTATATCTTCACTAACTCGCCCGCTCCGGAACGTATTCTGCGGGTGGGAATAGTGTCTTCTGATCTTCGGGATCATTCGGTAAGCTCTTTTCTACGCCCCCTGCTCCGTAATTATGACCCACAACAGATAACCATTTTTTGTTACGCTAATGTCAGTCACCCTGATTCTGTTACTGCCGAGCTCAAGTCATTAAGCCCTTATTGGCGTGATATAAGCGCCTTTGACACCGGCCAGGCTGTTCGGGCCATAATGAATGACCGCATAGATATTCTCGTTGATTTAACCGGCCATATGACGGGCGGCCGTTTAGATATATTTGCCTGCCAGGCTGCGCCGCTGCAGATGAGCTGGCTGGGCTATCCCAACACCACCGGTCTGCCCACCATTCACTATCGTCTTACCGATTATGAGACAGACCCGCCTGCCGACAGTGAGCCCTTTTACAGCGAGACCCTGCTCCGTCTGCCCGCCTTTCTCTGCTATGAGCCGCCAGCTTTAGATATATACCCGGCTGAGCCGCCCAGCCTGCGGCATAAATATACAACCTTCGGTTCCTTAAACAATCCAGCCAAAATCTCGCCGCCGCTGGTGGAGCTCTGGGCCGCCGTCCTGAAAAAAACGCCAGACTCCCGATTATTACTGAAAGGGGTAGGTTTTGACCATCAAGAGTCCAGGGAGCGTATGCGGCAGCTCTTCGCCCTTCACGATATCCAGGCAGACCGCCTTCTGTTCCGGGGTTATACGCCGGGCCGCTCAGAGCATCTCCTGGTATATAATCAGGTAGATATCGCTTTGGATACCATCCCGTATAACGGGACAACCACAACTTTTGAGGCTCTGTGGATGGGGGTTCCGGTTATTACCATGCGTGGCGACCGCCACGCCGCCCGAGTGGGTGCGAGTATCGTGAACCGGGTTGCCGGACCGGAATTTTGCGCCGTAGATCGTGGAGAATACATCTCCCTGTCTTTTAATCTGGCCCAAGACAAAAAACGTCTGCAAAGACTACGGAAAGAGCTTCGTTTCCAGCTTTTAAGCTCCGCTCTCTGCCAGTCCGCTTCTTTTTGCCGCCAATTTGAAAATATTTGCCGTCAGGTTTGGCAGCAATGGTGCGCCAAAAGCGCTTAGTCCGTCTTAACATGGGGCTTTTCGCCCAAAGTGGGGGGAAATAACTCCGGGTAATAGTGCTTTTGGCCTTATAACGGGGAACCCGTATTCTGCACTTTAGAAAATGACTGGACTTATGACACAGTGTAACACATTGTTCTGGTGATGGAAAACCACTCTCTATGCATTAAAAAGTTGCAAAAAAAGGTTGTTTGGCACACCTGGTGCATTAAAAAAGGTTGCAAGGCGATTAAGTTTGATTTATTTAAACATGACTATCAATCATTTTTACAAGGAGAAAAAAATGAAA
>CAZZJP010000148.1:0-5140 GCA_964654555.1 uncultured Desulfobulbia bacterium | reverse complement strand
GCAAAATCCGCTGTCGGCTGGGGCTGTTTTTGCTTGATAATGACGATATTAAGGGTGGAAAACCGCATTCCGGCAATTTCCCGCGGGCAGCCCCTGGTCAGACGTTCGTCCGGGCTGCCGAGATCCTCGGCGATCATCATTAGTATATTTTCTTGCGCTATGCCGATTCTAATCCCGGTCTCTAACAGCCTTTGGGCGATGAGGGCCGGAGTCCGCCGGTGGTCAGTGAAGATAATGGTCTTGGGGCGGCGCAGAATACGGGCCGCGAAATTGTCATCATCCCGGCCGTGCAGACTAATGAAGCAGGCATCGTCCCAGGGTTCCTGGAAGCGGGCGCAGGCCGTCTGTGGGGCAGAGAGCGCGGGGTGAATAATCAGGTCGGGGCTGAATAATTCTATCAGGCGGCGGCCGATGCCGAAGAACAGCGGATCGCCGCCGCTGAGAACCGCTATGTCGCCGCGCTTTAATTCATCCGCCATCCTGACCAGGGATTCCGGCAGAGGGCTGATGGGGTAGATGGAGCCATTGAAATTTCCCAGGGCCGGGCGCAGTCGCTGCGGGGTAAAGGCCGTCCGGCAGCGGGACAGTAAGGCCGTTTTGTCGGGTGTCAGCCCTGGGTCGCAGCCGAGGAGAAATAATTTAGACATGTTCCACCACCTTTCCCGGACTCTCGACGAGGTAGACTGAGGTCGGCAGCCCGGAGGTGCGGGCGGCGTATTCTCTGGCTTTAAGGCAGACCCGGCGGATAATGGCGTCATGGCCGACGGCCCGCAGCCGTTGATATATCTCGCGGGCGGTGTTGGCGTCAACCAGGCTCCGGCCCAGCTGCTGGTCGGCGGTCAGGGCGGCGATGAACTCCGCCGCTGGTTTGATCTCCAGGGCGCCGTTTCTGACATGGGTCTGGGGGATAGCCATGGCCGCCTTTAATATCTTGGCCCACATGCCGCTTAGATGAATTTTTTTAAAGCCGAAATCTCTGGCGGCCAGCAGGGAGAATTCAAGATAATCACCCATCATGGCGTAGGATTCCACCGGCAGGCCCAGCAATTGCTGGGCCGCCTTCTCCGAGGTGCGGCCGGTGGACAGAACAATCTCCCGGCAGCCGGTCTCACGGGCCACGGCCATGGAGGCCTTGATGGTGGCCGTCCAGGCCGCGGCGGAGACGGGCCGGACAATTCCGGTGCTGCCCAGGATGGAGAGGCCGCCGACAATGCCCAGCCGGTAATTCAGGGTTTTATCGGCCAGAGCCCGGCCGTTGGGGATGGATATTTCGACTATTATTTTCCTCGCCGCCTCATGGATGGGCCAGGGGAGATCTTGCAGGGCGGCGGTAATCATCTGGCGGGGGATGGGATTAATTGCCGGCTGGCCCACGCTGATGGCTAGACCCGGCTTGGTAACCACCCCCACCCCTTCACCGCTTTTAAAGATAAAGCCAGACTGGCCGGGAAGTTGGGTCTGGGCGGAATTGCCGGCGTTTACAAGACTGACGGCGGCTCTGATCTCGGCCCCATTGGTAACATCCGGGTCGTCTCCGGCATCCTTGATGATTGAGGCTTGGGTGGTTTGGGGATTGCTGCCTGTTACGCGGCAGTCGGTGACGATAAATTCCCGTTCCTCGCGGTCGGGGAATGGAATACGCACCCGGCCGGGTGCCTGACCGTTAATCAGGAGTAAGGCCGCGGCTCTGGCGGCGGCGGCGGCGCAGGCTCCGGTGGTAAAACCGGAGCGTAGTCTCTTTTTACGGGGCGTCATGGCTATTCGGCGGCCTGGGCCAGTTTAAGCAGGGCGTTGATGATGGCGGCGGCAATGGAGCTGCCGCCCTTGCGGCCCAGGGAGGTTATAAAGGGGTAATCCCTGCCGCTTAGAATCTGTTTGGATTCCTCGGCGTTGACAAAGCCCACCGGTACCCCGACAATGAGGCGGGGACGATCCTTGGCCGGTAAATCGGTGATAAGTTCCATGAGCCGCAGAAGGGCGGTGGGGGCGTTGCCGATGGCCACGATTCCCGGCTGTGTTTTTAAGGCCTCTTTAATGGCGGTCTCGGCCCTGGTGGCCTGACGGCTGGCGGCAAGTTCGGCAATATCAGGTTCTGCGATGCGGCATATCACTTTGCCGCCCCATGGGGCAAGCAGTCTCTGGTTAATACCGGCGGCCACCATGTTGACATCGGTTACAATATCCATTCCCGCCCGCAGGGCCTTAATGGCGGCGGTGACGGCCTGAGGGTGAAAGGCCATGTTACGGGCGAAATCAAAATCACCCGTGGCATGAATCACCCGCTGGATGATGGCAAAGTGGCTGACTGGTAGATCTTCCGGCCGCTTCCCGGCGCGTTCAGCGAACTCTTCCTTGATAATGGCAAAACTTCGGGCCTCAATGGCCTCGGGCTTTATCTTGATGGGGGTGGTCATTTTTTATCCTTTTATTCGGTGTTGGATCTTTACTTCTTGCAAAATGAATAGCTATTCGCGGGTTTGTGCTTCCGGCAAAACTTAATAAAATTTTCAGCTGCCGCCGGGGTGCCGCCCCAATGGAGATGGAGATAACCAGCCAGGGTATTATTAATCATATAGCCCTCCCGGCGGCCGTCCTGTAAGGTATATATCCGTCGCACATTCTCCGGCATGGCCGTTATATCGGAGTAATGGAATTCATGGCCGCGCAGACAGGTGACCCGGCCCCAGAACCGGCTGTCATGTACGGCGGCCTCTCGGTAGCCCAGGGCGGCCAGCCGTTTTTTCATCCTGGTCACGGTGGGGAAGACCCCGGCCATGGTAAAAAAATTGTCCTTTAGATCCCAGATACCCTCGGTGAGATACATAAAACCGCCGCATTCCGCGTACAGAGGGCCGCCGGCCCGTGACCATTCCCTGATTGCGGCCAATAATTTCTGATTGGCCGCGAGTTCCGTGGCGTATAACTCTGGATAGCCGCCGCCGAGGTAGACGGCATCAATATCCGTCGGTAGCCGCTTATCCTTTAAAGGACTGAAGGGGATCAACTCGGCTCCTGCCGTGGAGAGAATATCGAGGTTATCCTGATAATAGAAACAAAAGGCCTCATCCATGGCAATGGCTATGCGGCATGATTTTTGAGCGTCCGGGGCCGGGGCGGCAGGCTGATTGCTCCAAGAGGTTGGCGGCCGGGGCAGCGGGCAGGCGGCAATGAGATCGTCTAAGCCCATATCATTAATGGCTGCGGCAAGTCGCGCAATCCCCGCCTCGTCTAAGGGCTTTTCTCCGCCCATGGTCAGGCCGAGATGACGCTCCGGGATACTGAACGCCGCGTCCCTGGGGATGGAGCCCAGCACCTTTGTCCGGCAATAGCGCTTAATGGCGTCAACTAATAACTGCCGATGGCGGGGGCTGCCCACCCGGTTGAGGATAACGCCCGCCAGATTAATTTTTTGATCCAGGCTCTCGAAGCCTTTGACCACGGCCGCTATACTCTCAGCGCATGATCTGGTATCCACCACCAGCACCACCGGCAGGTTCAGGGCGCGGGCCAGGGCGGCGCTGCTGCTCTCCCCCCCGTCAAAGAGGCCCATGACCCCCTCTACCACGAGCGCTTCAGCATCCTGCCCATGTTTTATAAATGATGACCTGACAAAATCAGGGCCGCACATTTTGAGATCAAGATTCCTGGAGATCCGGCCGCAGATCATCCGGTGGAGAGTGGGATCAATGAAGTCCGGCCCGCATTTAAAGGGCTGCACCACTATGCCCCGCTGCTTCAGGGCGGCAAGGATACCAAGGGTTATCGTGGTCTTGCCCGCCCCGCTGTGGGTGGCAGCTATTATGAATCCGTGGCGCTTAGTCATTTTCTATGGTCAGCATTTTTTATTCGGCAGGCATCCGGCAGCTCTGTCTGATGAAGATCAAAATCCACTTTACAGGGCAGGCAGGCATGGCGGCTCCTCAGGTATCTAAAAATATTTAAAGGCCACCTGTCTGACCCCTGAAAAATCATCCATATAAGGATGGCTGTTTATATTGAACATCTGTTTCAGCAGTTCCGGGGTTAAGGTCTCGGCCACAGAGCCGATTTTTAATATTCGTCCCTCATGAAGCAGGATAACAGTATCACAGTAGGCCGCCGCTAGATTAAGATCGTGAATGGCGGCAATTACGGTGCCGCCGCGTTGTTTCATTCTTTGTCTGATGGTTCGCATGATCTTGATGCTGTGATGAATATCCAGGTTGGATGTTGCCTCGTCTAAGAGCAGGGTGGGGGTATCCTGGGCCAGGGCCCGGGCCACCATGACCAGCTGTTTCTCGCCGCCGGATAGATGGGGCAGGAAGCGCTCTTTAAAATCACTGATGTCAAGATCGGCCATAACCTCGGCCACTATTTCCCAGTCTCTGACTTCGGGACTGGCGAAACGGGGGATATGGGGATGGCGGCCCATCATCACTATATCCTGAACCGTGAAATCAAAGTTGATCTTGAATTCCTGGGGAACCAGGGCCAGTTCACGGGCCAGCTGCCGACGGCTGTAACTCTCCAGGGGATGATCTTTGAAATGCAGTCTGCCTGTACCCGTTATGGTACCGAGAAGCAAGTCGATGAGGGTGGTTTTGCCGCTGCCATTGGCGCCGATGAGGCCATAGAACAGGCCGGGCGTAAGGCGGCAGGAAAGATCTCGAAGTACGGTCTTGGCGCCGTGGGCAAAGGACACATTATGGAGGTCGTACAGGTTCATCTTCCCAGTTGCCGGCGGCGGAAGATATAACAGAAAAACGGGCCGCCAATGAGTGAGGTCAGGATGCCGATGGGTACCTCCGAGGGCAGCACAGCCCGGCTTATGGTGTCGGCTCCGAGGAGGAGCAAAGCTCCGGCCAGAAAAGAGGCTGGCAGCAGCCGCCGGTTGTCGGGCCCGGCCACCATGCGCATGAGATGGGGAATAATCAAACCGATGAAACCGATTATTCCTGAAACCGAGACGCAGACGGCAGTGAGCAGGGAAGCGGTAATAATCAGTATTTTACGGCTTCGGGCCGTGTTTACCCCGAGGGAAGCGGCGCTGCGGCTCCCCAGGGCCATGATGTTCAGGTCACGGCTGTAGAAGAGAATGATGAGACCGGTGACAACTACCACTGTCAGGGTCAGTTCAACATCATGCCAGGTGCGGGAGGCG
>CAZZJP010000147.1:0-5246 GCA_964654555.1 uncultured Desulfobulbia bacterium | reverse complement strand
AAAAAATGATCCGTGATATTGCCACAATGATGCTGGAGACCAACGGCTTTGAGGTTATCACCGTTAAAGACGGGGCAGAAGCAATAAAAGTATATAAACAATATCAGGAAGGGAAAAAGGCCATCAGTGCCATAATTATGGATCTCACCATCCCCGGCGGCATGGGCGGCAAGGAGACAACAACCAAAATTCTGGCCCTTAACCCGCAGGCCAAAATCATAGCCTCCAGCGGCTACTCCAATGACCCGGTGATGACAGACTTCCGCTCGTACGGTTTCTGCGCGGCCATAACCAAGCCCTATCTTATCAACGACCTCCTCACCACCATGACCAAAGCCCTGTCCTAAGCCGGCTGCCATTCTCCTCACCCCCTTTTTCGCCTTGACACAGAGCTAATATTGCCATATAGTAATATGGAGTTGACCAAAAAAAGGGAGCTTAGATGAAAAATTTTATCCGGGTTATGAAGGCTCTGTCTGATCCAGGGCGGGTCAGAATATTAAAGATGCTGAAACAAAAAGAGATGTGCGTATGTGAAATTCAGGCCGTGCTTAACCTGGCCCAGCCCACCATCTCCAAGCATTTAAAAATTATGGAGGATGCCGGACTGGTAGAGAGACATAAAGACAAGTCCTGGGTCAATTATAGTCTGTCCCAGGCTGGAGGCAACCAGTACGCCGCCGCCATGCTCAAGCTCCTGCCCCAATGGTTTAACGATAATCCAGTGGTAATCGCCAGCCTCCACCAGGCCCATGATACCCACCGGGAAGATATCTACCGGGAAAAACAATAATGGAACCGACAAAATGTGTCTGCGGGACTGACGACAAAAAAACAACCAGCAGGCAGACACCAAGCCTGCTCAAAACCATCTGCGCCCTCCTCAGCGGGCTAGCCCTCTGGTTCATCATTTACCAACAACTTCTACCCCTGGCCCGCTTCCTTACCTATAGTCTTCTGCCGCTGGCCAGGGGAAGCCATGGCGGTTCAGCGCTGGAATTCTTTCTCTATGAGAGCCCCAAAGTTCTGATGCTCCTTATCCTCGTGGTCTTTGGGGTTGGTATAATCCGCAGTTTCTTTACCCCGGAAAAGACCCGCCGTATTCTGGCTGGCCGCAACGAGACTATCGGTAATATTCTGGCCGCCATGCTAGGTATTGTCACCCCTTTCTGCTCCTGCTCGGCAGTACCACTGTTCATTGGTTTTGTAACCGCGGGTGTGCCTCTCGGAGTGACCTTTTCCTTTCTCATCTCGGCCCCCATGGTCAATGAAATTGCCTTAGTTCTTCTGTATGGTCTTCTGGGCTGGAAGGTAGCGGCTCTCTACCTTACAACCGGCCTGTCAGTGGCCATTGCAGCCGGCTGGATCATGGGCCGTCTCCACCTTGAGCCCCATATCGAAGACTGGGTATTGCAGATCAGAAATGATGCCCAATCCGTGCCCGACGACAATCTACGCTGGCCAGATCGTATCCGCATGGGTGGCGAATCGGTGCGTGATATAGTGAGCAAGGTCTGGCCCTATATGCTGGCCGGAATCGCCGTAGGGGCTGGAATCCACGGCTTTGTACCACAGAACTTCATGGCCGCCCTCATGGGCAAGGCCGCCTGGTGGTCGGTACCGGCGGCGGTGGTCATCGGTATCCCCATGTATTCCAACGCCGCAGCTATTGTACCCATCGTTCAGGCCCTGCTGGAAAAAGGGGCGGCCCTGGGCACAGTGCTGGCCTTTATGATGAGTGTTATCGCCCTCTCCATGCCGGAGATGGTTATTCTGCGTAAGGTTCTTAAACCCCGGCTTATCGCCGCCTTCATCGGAGTAGTAGGTGGCGGTATATTGCTGGTTGGTTATCTCTTTAACGCGATTTTATAAACAGGGAGAAAATAATATGGACATTAAGATAATGGGCCCCGGCTGCCCCAATTGTGAGAAACTAACCGCTCTGGTCAAGGAGGCCGTGGCCGAAAGCGGGGTTACCGCCAAGGTCAGGAAGATCACGGATTTTCAGGCAATGGCCCAGGCCGGTGTTCTCTCTACCCCTGCCCTTACCATTGACGGTGAGATTAAATGTGTCGGCCGCGTACCGGGCAAAGATGAGATAACGGCATGGCTGAAATAGACGAGGCCCCCCTCCAGCGCCAGTTAAAGATCGGCCAGGCCACCATTGGCCTAATGGGGCTTGACGTGACCATGAACCGGCTCATGCGGGAGAATTTGCCCCGTGAGACAGCCGTTAACGAGCTGTTCCAGGCCGTAGCCGGCAAAAACTATATCCCCCCCGGCATGGCGGATAAATACCGGCAGGCTCTGGCCCTGGAATATGACCGGCTCATGGCCGGCGGCCTGAAAAATGACAATAAAAAAAGCCTGACCATCAGAATATTAGGCTCCGGCTGCGTAAGCTGCAATAATCTCCAGAAACTAATTATCGAGATAATGGCCCGCATAGAGGTGGCTGCCGATATATTCCAGATTCACGATTTGGATGAAATCGGACGTTACGGGGTCATGCAGACCCCGGCCCTGATTATAAACGGCAGACTGAAATCAGCCGGCCGCCTGCCAACCAGCTCCCAGATTGAAGAATGGTTACGGCAGGAAATGGAGGATTAAACCTTAAGGCAAAACTAACCGAACACCATTGAATATAACTTGTATTTTTACAAGTTGCTTTGTAGTATATTTTCTTAATTTGAGTCAAAACTCTCTCAGAAAAGGACGATGAGCAGAGGCATCGGATTCGCCGCATCCTATTCACCGCCAGTTTTAGAAAAGTTACAGACATCCGGCGCGGCTTACTGAGGTTCAAAGATTTTTATGTGCAAATAACACGGTGTGAGGTAATCGAGCCATGAAGGCTGAAAGCATGGTCAGTCAATCACATTTCAATATGCCTGAGATTAACATGGCCTCCAATCTGAAAACCCCCTCTTTGCCTGCTTCATATGGCAAAACCAGTATTTTTCTAATGGCTGTTGATCCATATTCCGCTCATATCATCTGGGAAGTTGGTGACGATGACATGAGCAGACTAAAGCAAAAGGGATACCAGCCGGTTATCAAGCTTCATGACATTACCGAAAATTTTTCTTCCCCCCCCAGGCCCCGCACTTCGTTCGAAATTGCGATCAACATAGATGATAAAAAGAGCTATATCTCCCTGCCAGAGGCCGGCAGGATATATTCTGCGGAACTGGGATTTAAAGCCCTGGACGGTTGTTTTTCCCCCCTGGCCCGGTCAAACTCAGCCGAAGCCCCCCGCGACACGCCGGCAACTGAGCTCTACCCCAACAATGAATCCGCAGACAATACATCTGAAGCACCCGAAACGACGGCCCCCACGCGACAAATTACCGGCAGTTATATCGCAGCTGCAGAGGGCAAAACCGGAAAGTTCAACCTGGTCGTGCCGCCTTTAGAAAACAGGGTACGGTTTGGCGAAGAAGCCGTCAAAAAATATATCAATGCCATCGAAATCATCAATATCCCCCCCCCTGGCTCCTCGTTTTTACCACATATAGAGATGGCTCCCTCTTTTACGTCTCCTGATTATTCCAGCCGCCATGAGAATCTGCCGCGGAAAGCATCTCATCATGGGCATAGTTTCGACCTGACTGAGTTGAGTGAAAGAAGGTTTATTTCCGGCATCTCATCCAGATGAACAATACCACATATAACGGGGGGATCAGGCAGCATGGCCGGGGATATCTAGCCCTGGTTCTTCATGCCCACCTTCCTTATGTAAGACATCTTGAATACGACGATGCCCTTGAAGAGCGCTGGCTTTTTGAGGCAGTCACCGAGACATACATTCCGCTTCTTCTGTTGTTTGACAAGCTCATAGAAGACAAAGTAGATTTCCGTCTGACCATGTCAATTTCGCCGCCTCTGGCCGCGATGTTAGAGGATTCATTACTAAAGTCGCGCTATTTAAAACGTCTTGAACTCTTAATCCAATTATCCCAGAACGAGATAAGCAGAACCAGAACGCAGCCGGAATTTCACGCCTTAGCAATCTTTTATCAACAGCATTTAATGAAGACGCATAATGCCTTCCTGAATCGTTATGATAAAAACCTGGTACAGGCCTTTAAAAGATTACAGGATCTTGGCCAAATTGAAATTATCGCCTCAGCCGCCACCCACGGCTATCTGCCCCTGCTTGCCGCTAATTCATCCACCGTTCGTGCCCAGATCCGGATTGGCACCGAATACTACCAACAGCTTTTTGACCGCACCCCAAAGGGTTTCTGGCTGCCGGAGTGCGGCTACTGCTCAGAGATTGATAAATTACTTGCCAAACAAGCCATCGGCTATACTATTATAGAAACCCACGGGCTGACACGATCCAGCCCCCGGCCTAAATATGGCGTATTCGCCCCCATCTCCTGCCCGGCCGGGACTATAGCTTTTGGCCGGGATCCCGAAGCGTCACAGCAGGTTTGGAGTTCAGAGGGCGGTTATCCCGGTGATTATGATTACCGGGAATTCTACCGTGATATTGCCTATGATCTTGATTATGAGTATATCCGGCCGTACATTCATCGTGACGGCGTCCGCACGGATACCGGTTTTAAATATTACCGGATTACCGGTAATACGGATCAAAAAGAAGTTTATATACCAGAGGCCGCGAGTCGGAAAGCCGCCCAGCATGCCGCGCATTTTGTTGCCGGCCGTCTCAAGCAGATTGAATACCTGAATACCGTCATGGACCGGCCGCCAATAATTGTGGCGCCCTATGATGCCGAGCTGTTCGGTCACTGGTGGTTTGAAGGGCCGATATGGCTCGATTCCCTTATCAGACAGATCAAACAGTCTGATAAGATTAATCTTGTCACGTTGTCCGAATATCTCACTGAATATCCCGCACAGCAGACCAGCGCGGCATCCGCTTCCAGCTGGGGGCACAACGGCTCACACGAGACCTGGCTTAACGACCGTAATGACTGGATTTATCCTCACCTGCACCATGGTGCCGAGGTAATGGAGGGGCTGGCTCGGGGCTACCCCCAGGCTGACGGCCTGACCTTAAGAGCGCTCAATCAGGCGGCCCGGGAATTACTCCTTGCCCAGGCAAGTGACTGGGCCTTTATGATAAACTCTGGTACAATGCCGGATTACGCGGCCCGCAGGCTCAATACCCATCTCAGCCAGTTACGCCGCCTTGAAAGAGAAATAAACAATCAATCAATAGACGAGAACTGGCTGTCGATGATAGAATACCGGAACAATATCTTCCCGCA
>CAZZJP010000146.1:0-5252 GCA_964654555.1 uncultured Desulfobulbia bacterium | reverse complement strand
AACAAATACGCCTTTGCAATTAGCATAGTATATGGGCAAAGTCAATGGCTTTTTCGCTATACGGTCATCTTTCTGAATGACAATTCAGTTTTTTCCAGGCTCAGGGCAATGTCAGCTTCACTGTGGGCCGCGGAGATAAAAGAGGCTTCAAACTGAGAGGGGGCCAGATATATCCCTTCGTTCAGCATATTTCGATAGAAAATGCCGAATTTTTCGGTATTGGAGGTCATGGCGCTGATGAAGTCGGTCACCGGCCGGGCGGTGAAGAAGGTGGTCATCACCGAGCCCTCACGGTTCAAGGTAGTCTCAAGGGAGTATTTATCCGCGAGATGCTCCAGCTCGGCGGCATAGGCGGCGGCTCTGGCATCTAATTTGTCATAGAAACCCGGCTGGGCCAGGGCCTTGAGAGTGGCGATACCGGCTGCCATGGCTAAGGGGTTGCCGGACAGGGTACCTGCCTGATATACCGGCCCCTCCGGGGCCACCATATCCATTATTTCCCCTTTGCCGCCGTAGGCCCCTACTGGCAGGCCGCCGCCGATGATCTTGCCCATACAGGTCAGATCAGGCATTACGTTAAATTTGGCCTGCGCCCCGCCAAGGCTGAGGCGGAAGCCGGTAATGACCTCGTCAAAGATGAGGACAATACCCTGGGCAGCCGTGATTTCCCGCAGTTTTTCAAGGAAGCCGGAAGCCGGTTGAATAACTCCCATATTGGCGGCCACCGGTTCGATAATAACGCAGGCAATATCGAGCGCGGTATCCGTCAGGGTTTTCTCTAAGGTCTCAAAATCGTTATAGGGGATAGATATGGTATTCTTGACCACATCATCGGGCACCCCGGGGCTGCCGGGGATACCAAGAGTTACTACCCCGCTGCCGGCCTTGACGAGGAAAGCGTCGGCATGGCCGTGATAGCAGCCGTCAAATTTGACTACCACATTGCGGCCGGTATAGCCCCGGGCCAGACGGATGGCGCTCATGGTCGCCTCGGTGCCGGAGTTGACAAAACGCACCTTATCCACCGAGGGCATGGCCGCGCAGACCAGTTCGGCCAGTTCCACCTCGAGGGGGGTGGGGGCGCCAAAACTGGTGCCGTTGGCCAGGGCTTTGGTGACGGCCTCCTGGACGGCCGGTGGGTTATGGCCCAGGATCATGGGTCCCCAGGAGCAGACGAAATCGACATACTCATTTTTATCGACGTCATAGACCCTGGAGCCGCTGGCCCGTTCAATAAATACCGGATCGCAGCCCACGGATTTACAGGCCCGAACCGGGCTGTTTACCCCGCCGGGAATGAACATTTGCGCCTGCTGAAAAAATTTACGAGAGATATCTGTTTTCATCTTAAAAACTCCATGTTTATTTGTAATAGTTTACCAAGGGCACCAAAGTTGATGCTGCCCGATAGTGTAAGAGTTTACCAGTGCCTTAGATCGGAGTCTCACTACGTTCGCTTACCTTGTTTGTTTCTGCCCTCAAGTCTGTACTTCCTGTACGTGAGAGGGCTGAAACGGACGGAGATGAGGTGCTGGTGAACTTACGTTTATTTTAGTTATATCGTTCGTCGTATTTAATGGTTCAGGGGCATGATAGCGCCTCACTGCTGTTTCTGTATATCATGGTCATTAATATTCGTCAAAGGAGTATTACCTGGGGAAGGTGTTTTTCGCTCCGATTTGGCCGACTGGCGTAACTTCTCCAAAAGTGTGGGTAAATCCTCTTCGTAGGTTGGGCTGAATGTTTTTAGAAACCCAACGTTAGATGATAAGCCTGTTTACTGTTGGGTTTCGCAAAAACGGCTTAACGCCAACCTACATTCACCACCACTTTTGGAGAAGTTACCGGCTGGCAGGCTAATCGCCTTAATTCACTTGACATTCCTTGTTCAGCCATTGTATTTAAAGTAGTTAGGTTGTTTTATTGATAATTTTGCTTGGGGATGAATAATGTCAGACGACCAGGAGACAACACAATTATTGTTGGGTATTGATTTTGGTACCTCCAGAACGGCGGTAATGTCTAATCGGGGCTATAAAAAGATTACCCGTTCCATTGTCGGGTATCCCAAGGATATTATCGGTATAAAATTTTTGGGCAAGTCCCAGGTCTTTGGTGATGAGGCCTTGAAAAACCGCTCGGCCCTGACCCTCTATCACCCTCTGGAAGACGGGGTGGTGCGGGAGGCCAGCGAGAAGGACTATAACGCCGCCCTGGAGCTTTTAAAGCACGTTATTAACGAGGCCCGTCAGGGTGAGGAGGTGGAGGTGGCCGGGATTATCGGGGTACCATCCAGGGCCTCGATAATGAACAAGGAACTGCTCTTGAAGATTGCCCGTGAGGTCATGCCGGTGGCCATGGTGGTCTCGGAACCCTTTATGGTGGCCTATCACCTCAATAAACTGAATAATTGTATTATTGTTGATATCGGGGCCGGTACAGTGGATATCTGCGGCGTTAAGGGCTCTATTCCCGGCAGTAAGGATCAGATAACCATTATCAAGGGTGGTGATTATATTGATGAGCGTCTTGAATCCACCATTCAGCAGAAATATTATGATGTTCAGATTACCCGTAATCTGGTGCGCACCATTAAGGAGCAGCACGCCTTTGTTGGGCCGCCTGAACAGCCTTTAAACGTCACTCTGCGTAGTGAGGGCCGCCCGGGGGAATACGATATAACCATGGAGATGCGGGCCGTATGCGAGAGTATTGTGCCGGACATAGTCGAAAATGTTCTTACCATTATGAAGGGCTATGACCCGGAGGATCAGCCGGAAGTCCTGCAAAATATAATTCTGGCCGGCGGCGGCTCTAATATAAAGGGGCTTGATAAGATGGTGGCTGACCGCTTGTCTGAGTATGGCGAGATCGTGGTCACTTGTGTCTCTGATCCAGATTATTCTGGTTGTGCCGGAGCCTTGAAGCTGGCCCAGGATCTACCGCCGCAGCATTGGGATAAAATCGGTTTTGCCGGCTGAGTCGCGACAATCAACCTCATGAACGCTATCTTATATATAATAATGGGGCTTTCCCTCGGCGTGGGGCTGACCCTGATTTGTCTCCAGGAACGATTTGTCAGGGAACGGCGTCTGCTGGTGGCTATGGGTGAATCGGAACGGGCCAAGTCTGCCAAGATGCTCAAAGATCTTGACGCCCAATGGGAGGGGACTTGTGCGCAGTACAAAGAGGAGATTGAGAAGTATAAGGCGCGGTTGGCCGAGGTTCAGTTAGCGCTGGAATCCCGGGAACCTGATAGTAACGATGACAGTGATGATGAAACTGCCGCGGCCCTGGCTGAGGCCGGGGAACGGATCAATGTCCTGGCAGAGGAGTTAGAGCTGGTCAAATCGCAAAAGGCCGGCATCAGCGCCGAAGAACGCCGGAGATTTCAACATGATATCAGTGCTTATCAGCAGGAGACAAAAGATCTTCAAGCCGAAATAACCTTTCTAAAGGGCGAGGTTAAACGCCTGCAGGAGGCTGGTAACAATCAACTCCCCGACGATTATATCGTCCTGAGCGACAGCGGTCATCTGTTACCCGGTTCCGTGGCTCGGGCCTTTATGAAGTCTGGTAAAGAGAATTAGTAACTTCTTCCGACTTTGGAGCGGTAAAACCTGAGCTAACGATATTAACCCGGTCGTTTTTAGATGTTCCTTTATTATTTCAACCTGTTATGCTGCCAGTTCAATTTCAGTTTTTAGCTTATCCCAAGGTACGTAAATTCTTTTCATAGAATTTTGATGGATTAAACCGGCTTTCTTTAATAGCTGCACATCCTGATATACATTCTTATAGTCCCGCTTCAACATACGACTCAATTCCCGGATGCTTGATATCCCATGACTATGTAAAGCCTTTAACAAGGCTATCCTGCGTTTCGACAAAACTTGGAAAAAGGTTGAAGAATCAATGAAATAAAGATTCTCTTCTGGAAACTCGACACTCTCTTTTTCAGCTTGCTTCCACGCTTGAATAAATTCTTTGTTAACCTGTTCTTCCGTTGCCAGGCCAATTTTTATTTTTTTATTTTTCATAATTCCCCTAGAAACCTGTCAATATCTTGCTGGAAGTCAGCCAGTAACTCTTCTACATTTTGAAAATTATAGGCCCTTCTTTACTTTTTAAATGCCTATGATCGCCTTTACCAGCTTCATTGTCGTAGTGTACCAGACAATTTCCTTTAGAATCGCCGTAATAAAGACGGTATTTCAAGGCATGAGGCCTATCAGGTGATTTTTGGGGCAACTGCCATATTACCATCTCTCTAATGGCACCATCTGGATAAATCAATTTTGAACGGTAAACTAATTTTGCTTTAGCCATATGGTTTAATGCACCATATGGTGAGCGTAAAATCAATTATTTTTTCATACCGTGTGTGATGGCGCATAATACGTTAAACAACTCGATCAGAATGCCTTACACCTAGGGTACGCCAATGACGATGGTCTGCTTATCGCCAAGGTCTAACCGGACATTATTGATTCACGACTTCAAAGCTTAACTTGTTCAGGAAAGCACAGACTCTGAAATGAGGTGCTGCTGAACAGTTACCCTCCGTTTTCATTTTTCCAACTGCTGGCGCAGACCGGTGAGCTTTTCTTTAAAATTCTTAATATACTCATCCAGCACATCCTCTGAAGAGATCACGTAGGGCGTTACCATTACCATCAGCTCGGTTTTGCTGCTTTTAATGGATTTGGTTTTGAACAGCCAGCCGATACCGGGGATGTCCTTTAATAGGGGTATCCCGCTTTCGTTGTCAGTTTTATTGTGGGCAATGAGGCCGCCCATGAGGATTGACTGGCCGTTTTTGACCGCCAGTTTGGTTTTAATCTCCTTGGTGGATATGGTGGGTGAATCAATGCCGCTGGTGGTTTTCTCTTCCACCGAACTTACCTTCTGGTCGATATCTAAGAGGATAATTCCGTCATTATTGATTCGGGGGGTAACATTTAAAATAACCCCGGTATCTTTGTACTGCACGGTATTGCTGGTGCTGGTGGTGTTGTTGCCCACGGCGTTATTAGTTACGCTGGTCAAAATGGGTATCTGCTGGCCAACATTTACCGTGGCTGTTTCATTATTTAAGACCAGCACCTGGGGCGAGGAGAGAATGGTAAAGTTATTATTACTAGCCAGAAAATTAAATAATTTAAAGATATTCATCTGGCTGTCAAAGGCCAGATTAAAAGTTAGACCATTATTAATTGTGGAATCTGTATCGTTATTAAAACTTATTCCGG
>CAZZJP010000145.1:0-5254 GCA_964654555.1 uncultured Desulfobulbia bacterium | reverse complement strand
CATTAACAGCGGCATCAACCTGAGCGACAAGAATAATCTCCGTATTGTTATTCATGGCGTATTCCAACGCCTTAATGGAGTTTTCCCGACCGACGATCAGGGGCGCCGCCATATAAGGAAAAACCACAATATCACGCAGGGGCATGACGGGCAAAAATTTTATATCACTATCAACGCTCAAGGCTTTCTATCCTTACAATTTCAGGCGCTTTTTTTCTCGTTCTCGTATAGAACAACGGGATAATCGCCATGCAAAATAACCTGTTCACTAATAACACATTCGCGGACATCCTCCTTAGAGGGCAGCTCATACATAATATCAAGCATGGCCTCCTCCATCACCGCCCGCAGCCCTCTGGCTCCGGATTTACGTTTCACCGCCTCGGCGGCAATGGCAGTCAGCGCCCCCTCCGTAAAACGCAAACGGATATGATCGTAAGCGAATAATTTTTTGTATTGCTTTACCAGGGCATTTTTCGGTTCCCGAAGGATGCGGATGAGGTCTTCTTCTTCAAGTTCATTCATGGTAGCGACCACCGGCAAACGACCAACAAATTCCGGGATCAGGCCAAAACGGAGCAGATCCTCAGGTTGCAGCATAGCCAGGATTTCTCCCATCTTCTTCTTGCTTTTGACCTTTACCTTGGCCTCAAAGCCCATTGATTTGGAGCCCTTGCGGCTGCGTACAACCTTATCAAGCCCCACAAAGGCACCGCCGCAGATAAAAAGAATATTGGTAGTATCAAGTCGAATATACTCCTGCTGCGGATGTTTACGCCCACCCTTAGGCGGCACCGAGGCCACCGTCCCCTCAATAATTTTCAAGAGGGCCTGCTGTACCCCCTCGCCGGACACGTCCCTGGTGATGGAGGCGGAATCCGATTTACGGGCAATCTTATCAATTTCATCAATATAGATAATCCCGCGCACCGCCCGTTTGCTGTCGTAATCAGCCGACTGGAGGAGATTGACCAGAATATTCTCGACATCCTCCCCTACATAACCGGCCTCCGTGAGGGTGGTGGCATCGGCCATGGCGAAAGGGACATTCAGGATACGGGCCAGGGTCTGGGCCATCAGGGTCTTGCCGCTGCCCGTGGGGCCAATGAGCAGAATATTACTTTTCTGGAGCTCAACATCATCTAATTCTTTATCGTGGCAGGTAATCCGTTTATAATGATTATGCACCGCCACGGAAAGGGCCCTTTTGGCCTTTTCCTGACCAACGACATACTCGTCAAGACGCGCCTTTATTTCGCGGGGTTTAAGAAGTACATCAGTAGCCAGCAGATCCTGCTCCGGGATATTTTTCCGGCCCTCCTTGACCATATCACTACAAAGATCAATACACTCGTCACATATATAAACACCGGGCCCGGCAATAATCCTTTCGGCCTCGCCGCTGTCACGGCCGCAGAAAGAACATACTATGGAATCCACCGTATCCTTATCTTTCTTTTTACTCATCTCTGTTTACTCCCCGGTATCGGACATGACACGTTTATTCAACACCTTATCAATCAGACCATATTTCTTGGCCTCATCGGCGCTCATAAAATAATCACGTTCCGTATCCCGTTGAATTTTATTCACCTTTTGACCGGTATGGTGGGCCATGATCTTGTTTAAATCCTGCCGCATACGGATAATTTCCTTGGCATGAATATCTATATCAGAGGCCTGGCCCTGATAGCCGCCCATGGGCTGGTGAATGAGAATACGGGCATTAGGCAGGGAATAGCGCTTGCCTTCCGTACCCGCGGTTAATAATACCGCCCCCATGCTGGCCGCCTGCCCCATGCACAGCGTGGCAATATCACACTTGACATAATTCATGGTATCATAGATGGCCATACCGGCGGTAACCACTCCTCCGGGTGAGTTTATATAGAAGGTAATATCTTTTTCCGGGTCTTCCGCCTCAAGAAACAGAAGCTGGGCGATAATCAGGTTGGCAATATCATCGTTCACCGCCGTACCGAGAAAGATAATCCGCTCCTTTAAGAGGCGGGAATAAATATCATAGGCCCTCTCGCCTCTCGGGCTCTGCTCCACAACCATGGGAATCAGACTCATGACGCGGCCTCCGTGGTCTCCTTGCTTTCATCCGTGGCCGGAACAAAAACGATCTTGGCTTCATCACGCAGAAACTTAATTATCTTCTCGTTTAAAAGCTCATGCATAAAGGGCATAATATCGTTACGACCCTTAAAATAGCTCTTAACATCGGCCACGGTCATATTGTACTGCTGAGCGATCCGCTCATAGCCCTTTTCAATATCCTCCTCCGCAAGCTTTATATCCTCCTGGTCAGCTATTTTTTTGAGGATAAAATCGCCCTTGATCCGGCGCTCGGCGGATTCTTTATATTGCTCGGCCAACTTCTCACGGGTCAGGCCGGCGCTCTCCACACTCAGCCCCTGACGTTCCAGATTACCCTCCAGCTCCTTGACCAATTCATTTATTTCATAGGCCACCAGACGGGCCGGCAATTCAAAATCATGGCTGTCCATCAACTTCAGCATAATTTTATCGGCAACATCACCATCCATAGTCTTTTCTTTTTCGGCCTTTATCTGAGCGCTGACATGGGCCTTCAAATCATCAAGGGTTTTGAACTCTTCATCCACATCCTGAGCAAAATCATCGTCTATGGCAACCTTTACCCGCTCCTTAAGGTCTTTAACGGTTATCTTAAAGTCAATATCCTTACCAGCCAGAACTGTATTGGCAAAATCGGGCGGGAATTTAACACTGCGCTCCGCGTCCTCTCCCTTTTTCAGGCCAAGCAACATCTCCTCAAACTCCTTGCCGTTCCTGCCGCTGCCAATATCGAGAGAATATTCAGTTCCCGCCGCGTGCTTAATGGGGCTGCCATTCTCAAAGCCCTGAAAATCTATAATGATCATGTCATCCATCTCAGCGCCCCGGTCTTCAACGGCCTTTAAAGGAGCAAGTTCCCGCCTGGTATCTTCGATACGCTTGGCGATCTCACCTTCATCAACCACAATCTCCGGGTGTTCAATCTCCATCCCCTTGTACTGGCTCAGTTCAAACTCCGGTTTTATCTCTATCTCGGCCTCATAATAAAAGCTGCCGTCATCCTTAAATTCATAGGATTTAATATCAGGATGAACCACCGCCTCAAGCTTGGTCTCGGCCAGAGCGTCAAAATAGGTGTCCTGGATCAATTTTTCACTAACCTCGTTTTTGATCCGTTCGCCATAGGTTTTTTCCATAACCTTTTTCGGCACCTTACCTTTACGAAACCCCTTGAGAGCGGCACCAGACTGCATTTTTTTATAGGCCGCGTCCATATGCGGGCCAACCGCCTCCTGGGGCAGGGTAATCTTTATTGATTTACGTAAATTACTGATATCTTCAACCGCTACTTCCATAACTGTCCCGTCCTTTTTTATTTATCGACCGTTTTCGATTAATTGACAAAAAGAAAAATACGCCGGTGTCATATTTTGACCAGCCGGCGTTTCCGAAATAATATTTTTTTTATTGGTGCGAGAGGGGGGAATCGAACCCCCATGCCGTCAGGCACTAGATCCTAAGTCTAGCGTGTCTACCAATTTCACCACCCTCGCCCAGCTTTATACCGCGGAAGCACAACCTTAACGTATATAGGCGGCAATGCCCCTGCGACAAAATAAACAACTTTATCTATTCAGTCAAGGCTAGGGACGTGAAATAAATCATTTGACATCAGTTCGTGAAGTTGATAGCTAATAGTCCGTGATAATATAATCTCAAATGTAACTTCAGTTGCAGCCAATCTGCGTTTTCCTGAATAGTTACACTTCAAATAAGCCCAACAAATCCCTTTATGCTTAATTTCACCTTTTGGGACATCTAACAGGCATGACAAATCAAACTAAATTTACCCCCCAGGGCAGAGCCTTGCTTATCGGCAGTCTGCCGGTAGACGATTATGACCAGGCCCTGCGGATGATAATGGCCCACACCCCGGAGATTCCCCTCTGGCCCCAACTGCCGTCCAATCCCTTAGAGAGGATGCTGAGCCAGTTTGTCGAGGGGCTCCCCGGTCTCTTTGAAACCGGGGACAGTACCTGGTTCGACCTCGGCACCCCTGATTTTGAGGCCGAGCAGCTGGCCTTCTATGAAGAATACCTGCGGGTCAGTGAAGATCACTCTCTATTACTTAATAAATCCCGTTTCGCGATCAGCGCCAAACGGGCCGGGGGCATATACGCCCTGCGGGAGTCTCTGCGGCAGGCCTCGCCCGTTGCCGTTAAGGGCCAGATTACCGGCCCCTTCACCCTCCTCACCGGACTGCACGACAAGGATCATAAACTGGGCTATTATAATCCCGAATTCAGGGATATAGCAGTAAAAAATCTGGCGATGAAGGCCGCCTGGCAGGTTGAGTTTCTGCGGGATAGCCAACCGGTCATTGTCTTCATTGATGAGCCCGCCCTAGCCGGTCTGGGTTCATCGGCCTTTATCAGTATCGCCCAGGAAGATATAGCTCAGGATCTGGGTGAGGTCATCGGTGCCATCCAGCAGTCCGGCGGCCTGGCCGGTATCCATGTCTGCGCCAACACCGACTGGTCATTTCTACTTTCGGTGGGCTTAGATATTTTAAGTTTTGACGCCTATGGTTATTTTGACCGCCTGATCGCCTGCAAAAAAGATGTCCACGCCTTCCTTAATAAAGGCGGCATCATCGCCTGGGGGATTGTCCCCACCGCCAGCGAGAAACTCATCGCTCAAGAGACAGCCGCCTCCCTGGCCCAGCGCTGGGAGAGTCAGGTAGAGCAGTTATGCGGCGGTAACTGGAATCGAAGCGCCATATTAGAACGCAGCCTCATAACTCCGAGCTGCGGTACCGGCGCTCTGCCCCTGACGGCGGCAGAGATGGTTCTGCGCCTGACTAAGGAAACCGTTAAAATAATAACCAACAAGAAAAAATAGAAAATGAACAAAGAAAGTCAGATTTTAAAAAATAGAATAAAAAAGGCCGGCGACTTAGCCGGGCTTGGAGCCAACCTCTACGCCAACGATTTTATCCCCGACCAGACCATCGCCGCCCTGCTCACCATGCAACCGCCGAAGGAGGACAGCCGCGGCCCTGAGCATCTGATTGCCGGCAGAATCATCGGCCTGCGGCGCTTTGGCAAGGCCGCCTTTCTCCACCTCCAGGATGCCAGCGGCCGCATGCAGGTCTATATCAAACGTGACGAGGTGGGCACCGACAACTATGACTGGTTCAAGAAACTTGACA
>CAZZJP010000144.1:0-5264 GCA_964654555.1 uncultured Desulfobulbia bacterium | reverse complement strand
TGCTTCGAAATCCCGAATGAACGAACCTGGAGCACTGCTGAACAGTTACACTCCAGTGGTTATTGTTACTTTTAGGCATTACGCTGAATAGTTACAAAAAATGTAACTATTCAGCGTGATATCTAAAGGTAAAATTTACGTAATTTTGAGGAATTTAGCGTAAAATGCTCTCAGCGTACTGCTTATAGTTAGTAGCCGTTGTTACGGCTCTTAGCCTTCTTCATTCAGCATAATTGTTTTCAGCTGCTTTAAAAGGGCCGTTTCAATCTGTCTGATACGTTCCCTTGAAATGGCAAACTGGTCGGCTATATTGCTCAGGGTGCGCGGCTCTTCCTGGAGCAGGCGCTCAAAGAGGATTACCTGTTCCCGTTCGCTGAGTTCCGGGCGTAGATCCTCGAGACGTTGGAGGAACCAGGCAAGATACTCGTGTTCCGCGACTTCTTCCTCAACTCCGGGGCAGGAACTTTGCAGAAAGGTTTTATGGGACGGGCCGTGCTCATCACCAATGGGTGATTCTAAGGAGAGATCATGGTTGCTCAGGCGTTGCTCCATTTCCTGAATATCCTGTTCTCTGACCTTTAAGCGCTTGGCCAGGGTGTCGTTATCGGCCTTGATGCCCTGTGATTCAAGGTTTTTCTTCTCCCTGTTTAAGCTGTAGAAGAGTTTGCGCTGGGCCTGGGTGGTGCCAATCTTTACCAGCCTCCAATTGTCCATGATGAATTTCAGGATATAGGCCCGAATCCAATAGGCGGCATATGAGGAAAATTGTACCCCCCGATGGGGATCATATTTGTCAACCGCTTTGGCCAGGCCGAAATTACCCTCCTGGATAAGATCAAGAAAATTCTCCTTCCAATAACGCCGAAAGTTCATCACCAGCTTAACTACGAGGCGTAAATTGCTTACCACCAGAGTGCGGCCGGCCTTTTTATCCCCCTCTTCATAGACCCGGCGGGTCAGACTATAGGTTTCCTCTTTGCTTAACAGGCGGTATTGACTTATATCGCGCATATAACGGCTTATGTCCCGATAGTTTAAGGGGATTAAATCGTCTTTCATCGGCATAATCAGGCAATTATTAACTTTCATGATGGCTCCTGTAAGGTTGTGATGGCCTCTTTTCGTTATCATGCTCAAGGGGTGGGACACAATTTTTTAGAGCAACTTATATGCCAGTAGCTGATATTCAGTCACTAATATGCCTTGTTGGAATCTGTCTCTCGGCATAGAATCCCTGCTATTCTTAATGCAAGAGATCAGGGCGTATTGCTACGCGCCCCTACGTCGGCCATAAAGAAAGCCTTATCGGGTAAATTTCAAGGACTGAGGGGATTAATTTCAAAAAATAAAATTTGACTTTGTCTATTTACAATATTATTGCGGCTGAATTACGGTTGTAATGTCGTATATGTAATTTGGATTACGATAGAGGCGGTTGAGTTTGCTTGATATCTGGCTCTAAGCACAATGCCGCTGACGGCAGGCAGAGAACATCAGGCCTTGATTACCGTCGGCGAGGGGTGAGGGTGGGGCGCTGGGCGAGGGTGAACTGCAGCCATTTGTAGGCGAAACGAAGCAGGGCCTCATCATCGGTATCTAAGGCTCGAACCCGGGACTTGCTCAGTTTAAACTGCCGGAAAATGTTATTATCGTGGACATAGTCGCGGAAGTCGTCAATATTATAGCAGGCCATGAAGGCCAGACGCTGCAGGGGGCCGGCCTCCCCTTCATCCTGCCACGGGTTGCTTGAAAAGAGGGTGTCCATTTCGGCCCAGAGATCATCCATCATATTATAATAGAGAATATTTTGATCCCGCAGCCAGGCATCCACTGTCATTTCGTGCGGCTCTATATGCCCCAGGCAATAGTCATGATGGGTCATAAAATAGTATTCATCGGGACGATCGGATGAATTCTCACGGTCAACGGCTCGTTCTAAGGGATAGGTTCGGCAGGCTGAGGGGCGGTTTTCGTAGACGGAACAGCCAGATTCTACCAGAAATGGGCAGGTGTATTCTTCGTTGTTCCGCATCCTCAAGACCACCGACGGGAAATGGGGATTTGTGCGTCCTGGAACCAGGCCGGCGTAAAGATTTAGAAATTCTGCTGAGGTAATATGCAGATGGTTTTTGAGTTTTATAACGTCAAATGGATAGATAAAAAGCTCCAGCCGTCGGCAGCATTTTTTAAAACAGGCCACCTCCGGGTGACAACGAAAGTTAAAGCTGTTCTTGCCAAGTGGGATCATGCCCTCGGGGAATTGTTTTTGGTCATTACTCATTTTTAATTTTGGTTTTTGATAATTTAAGGGTGATTAAGGGGTCGTGGTTTGTTTGATATGAGTAATTGTCTCCTACAAAAAAAATCAACCGCCAATCCGTGACATTTCTCCATGGCAGCTGCCGGTTTTCCGACCCTGGGTCAGGGTATGACCCTTTGGTTTGTTGATAATGGTTTTAATAAGTAACTGGCGAATATCATCGTTGGAGGCCCCGCTGCGCAACGGCCCCTTGAGATCCTCCTCACGGTCGGTGAGCAGGCAGGAGCGCAGACGTCCCTGTGAGGTCAGCCGCAGGCGGTTGCAGGTATCGCAGAAATGATTACTCAAGGGGCTGATAAAGCCAAGGCTGCCTACCGCTTCCGGCAGTTTAAACATGCGGGCCGGGCCATGGAGACGCTGGCTCCTGATGGGCTGTAATTCTCCCAGGGGGGAAATCATTGTCATTATATCTGCCGCTGAGATGAATTTTTTCTGCTGTCCGGCCCCGGCCAGGCCAACGGGCATAAATTCGATAAAACGAATATCAAGGGGCTGCTTAATGGTCAGGCGGGCAAAATCAATGAATTCATCATCATTGACCCCGCGCATGGCAACCACATTCAATTTAATTACTGGGAAGCTCATCTCCAGAGCTTTTTCAATCCCCCGCCAGACCTTGGTGAAACAGTCGAATCCGGTAATTTCCTGAAAACGGCGGGGGCGCAGGCTGTCTAAGCTTATGTTTAATTTCTCAAGCCCGGCCTCGTGAAGATCGTGCAGCATATCTTCCAGCAGAACACCATTGGTGGTCAGGCGTATCTCCCTTAGGCCGTCCACCCGGGTTAGACGCTGGATAAAGGGCATTACTCCCCGCCGCACTAAGGGCTCCCCGCCGGTGAGACGTACCTTTTTTATACCCAGCCCCACCGCGAGGCGTACTACCCGCAGAATCTCCTCGTAGGACAGCAGGCTGGTATGTTCAGCCTTACCGCCCTGGGGGGTGCAGTATTGACAGCGCAGGTTGCAATGGTCGGTGATGGAGACCCGCAAATAATTTATACTGCGATTAAAGGTGTCGGTAAGGGTGTTATGATCGGTATTCATGGCGGTTAAATGATAAAAATAAAAAATTAAGTTGTTTTACTCCTTTTTTGACTATAAATTAAGTCTTTTGTGGAGTTAGTAATCTCATTCAATCTATTTACGTAATAACGGAAAATATATGTTAATCCTCGGGGTTGAAAGCTCCTGTGACGAAACAGCCGCCGCGGTACTGGAAGACGGGCGGTTATTAAGAGCCAATGTTATTAATTCTCAAATTGCTGTTCATGCTGAATATGGCGGCGTGGTGCCGGAGCTGGCCTCCCGCCATCATCTCTTGAATATCTATCCCGTGGTGCAGGAGGCCCTGCGTCAGGCGGAGGTGACCATCGACGATATTGATGCCTTGGCGGTTACTCAGGGGCCGGGGCTCATCGGCTCGCTTCTCGTGGGGCTGTCTTTTGTTAAGGCCCTGGCTTTAGTCAGGGGGCTGCCTTTTACCGGGGTTGATCACCTGAGCGGTCATATTTCGGCGGTTTTTCTCGGTGAACGGCGGCCGGATTATCCCTTTGTCGCCCTGGTGGCCTCCGGGGGGCATTCGAGTATTTTTCAGGTTTCCGGCCCTCTTGATTACCGTCTCCTGGGCTGTTCCCGGGATGACGCGGCAGGTGAGGCCTTTGACAAGGTGGCAAAGCTTCTCGGTCTCTCTTACCCCGGCGGCCCGGTGGTTGCCGAACGGGCCCTTGAGGGGGATGGCAGGGCCATTAAATTCCCCCGCGCCTGGTTGAAGGCCGACAGTCTGGATTTTAGTTTCAGCGGTCTCAAGACCTCGGTGGTAAATTATGTCAATCAATGCCGGATGAAGAAAAAGCCAATACCCATTGCCGATATCTGTGCCTCTTTCCAGGAGGCGGTGGTGGAGGTGCTGGTGGAGAAGACTATCATGGCGGCGAAACACCGGGGGGTCAAGCACCTTACCGCGGCCGGCGGGGTGGCCTCTAATCAACGCCTGCGGGAGGTATTAAGCAGACGTTGTTTAGAGGAGGGGATGGAGCTGTTCCTTACCCCGGCTGAATTCTGTACCGATAATGCCGCCATGATTGCCCTGGCCGGCTGGTATCGGCTCCAAAACGGGGAAACCTCAGATAATGACCTTGATGTGTATTCCCGCTCATCTCTATGGACATGAAATTTAATCCCTCACGTCTTTTACGTTATTATTATCTGCGTTTTATTCGTCTCAAGGGCGATCCGCGCAGTATTGCCAGGGGGGTGGCTCTTGGTACGTTTTTAGGAACTACCCCCACCATGCCTCTGCACAGTATCAGCCTGCTTATCTTTGCTCCCATCTGCCGGGCTAATATACTGGCCGCTTTTTTGGCCAGTATGGCCATATGCAACCCTCTTACCTATTTCCCCCAGTATTATTTCGCCTGGTTAATCGGCAGCAAGATAACCCCCTATGATCTCTCCTGGGAGAGAATTTCAGGGGTGCTGAGCGTTATCTCCGCCCATAGCGGTTTTAAAGAAACCATACATAGTATTGCCAATTTGGGCTGGGACGCGGTGATTGTCATGCTAAGCGGCGGCGTGGTGCTGGCTCTGCCCTTGGCTATAATCGCCTATTTTGTCTCCTTGCGTTTTTTTGTGTCGTTAAACAAAAAAAAACGGGACAGGCATATTCTTAATTGACTTGCGGGCAACTATTATGAGTTTTGTTGGCCAACTGTCCGCAGGCGGCAGAGATTTCCGCCCCCCGGCTTTCACGGATGATGGCTGTGTATCCCGCCTCCTGCAGAATATTCTGAAATTTTTCCACCACCGCTCTCTCCGGGCGCTTGAAGGGCAGGGCCTCGGTTTCGTTACAGGGTAAGAGATTGATTTTGCAGCGTAGTTTATGGAGAATCCTGATTAGCTGCTTAGCGTCTCCAGGGCTGTCGTTAATCCCGGCCAGCAGGACATA
>CAZZJP010000143.1:0-5285 GCA_964654555.1 uncultured Desulfobulbia bacterium | reverse complement strand
CTTAACGATTAGATAATAATTTTATAATCTCGCCCGCTATATTGTCTATGGGCAGCAGACGCTCGGCGCCGCCGCGTTCGTAAGCCTCTTTCGGCATGCCGAAGACCACTGATGATTTTTCGTCCTGGGCCAGGGTCCGGGCTCCGGCCTTACGCATGGCGAGCATGGCGTCGGCCCCGTCATGCCCCATGCCGGTGAGCATGATACCGATGGCTCTGGCTCCGGCCTGGCGGGCCACGGAGTTCATCATTACCTCTATAGAGGGCCGGTGACCGCAGACCTTTTCTCCCGGCTTGCAGATAACCTTGTAGATGCCGCCAGTGTGGCTGATGGTCATATGTTTCTCGCCCTGTGCGATTAATACCAGACCTTTCATAATCTGGTCGCCGGTCTGGGCCTCTTTGACCCGCATGGCACAGCATATGTTCAGACGCTCGGCAAAAATTTTAGTAAAACCCGCCGGCATGTGCTGTACCACTATGACGCCCGGGGCAGCGGCTGGCAGTCCGCTTAATATTATACGCACGGCCTCAGTGCCGCCGGTGGAGGCCCCTATGGCGATGATCCTGTCGTCGGACTTGGTTAGTGTTCCGTTATCCAGCAAACGGCGTTGGCTGGGGAGTATCAACTTTTTGTTTTTCCAGTGCGCGACATTGGCGCTGGAGGCGATTTTTATCTTGGTACAGAGTTCGGTCATCATGCCTTGCAGGCCGCGGGTCATATCTATGCCCGGTTTGGAGACAAAGTCCACCGCTCCGGCATCAAGGGCATCCAAGGTGATTTTTTTACCACGCTGGGTAAGGGAACTCACCATGACCACCGGAATGGGGTATTGCGGCATCAGACGGCGTAGAAACTCCACCCCGTCCATGCGCGGCATCTCCACGTCCAACGTCATGACATCGGGTTTCAACTGAATAATTTTATCTCTCGCTACAAATGGATCCGGAGCCGTAGCCACCGTCTCCAAATCGGGGTCGGCATTTATGCCGTCACTTAATATATGGCGCACCAGTGATGAGTCGTCGACTATAAGAACTCTGATTTTTCGTTTTGGCTTGGATGGCATTTTTATGTTTAGAATGATACGTTGATAAAATGACGGATTTTAAACAGTCTTATTATGGGTAGTGTGATGTGGTTGTCTGTCATCTAACTTCTGATAGCAGGCCGGCATTATATATTTGTAGAGTTGCTGAGTGCGGCCCAGAGACTCTGAGTGCCCAATGAAGAGATAACCGCCGGGCTCAAGGAATTGGTGAAAACGTTTTATCAGCTTATCTCTGGTCGGTTTATCAAAATAGATCATTACGTTGCGGCAGAAGATCATCTGGAAGGGCTTTTTAAAGGGAAACGGGTTCATGAGGTTAAAACGGCGCAGGGTTATATCCTGTTTAACCTTGCTGCTTACCGTGGCCAGTCCGGAACCCGCCGCTTTAAAATAGCGCTGGCGGATATGGGCTGGGACCCGTTCTATGCGGTCAAGGGGATATACCGCCTCTGCCGCCATCTTTAGAACCCTCTCCGAAATGTCGGTGGCGAGGAGCCCGGCATTCCAGTTCCCATAATCAAGGCCGAGATGTTCCATCATCAGCATGATAAGCATATAGGGTTCTTCTCCGGTGGAACAGCCTGCCGTCCACAGGCGGATATCATGACTGTCGTGCTGGCGCAGGTTTTCTATTAACTGGGGAAAGGCCTGCCTGGAGAAAAAATCAAAGTGGGCGTTTTCCCGGTAAAAATATGAAAAATTGGTGGAAATCTGGTTGATTAACTCGTTTAATCCCTGGTTGGTACGGTCGGTTATAAGGTATTGATAATAGCTTTTAAAACTATCAAAGCCCTGGATTTGGAGGACATTTTGCAGACGGCTTACCACCAGGGATCGTTTGGCTTCGGTGAGGTTAATGCCAAAACGCTCATAAACCAGATCCCTCAGCAACCTGAATTCTTCGCTGTTAATGGTGATGGCGCTGGTGATGGCGCTGGTGGCGGATATTTCGGTGTTTATGGTTGTTTCCCACATATCAGTTGGTTGATTAACCCGTATGTTCTTTCGTCTGAGCGCCGGAAGCGACCTGCCGGTGGGCACACCCTGCCTCGTCCAGCGGCTGATTTCAGCTTAGCTGGTTATCCTCAGAATTGTGAATATTCGGTTTGCACTTAAAGGTAACAAAAACCGCCCAAACCGTAAATGTTTGGCAACGGTTTGCAGGTAGGCGATCAGGCTGGCGAAGCATAGTTGTCCTATGTGAGTCAGCCTGATCGCTTTCCTAAGAGCCGTTGCCGAATATTTACTCAGAATTTACCGAATTCCGAATCATCAAGGGCGATTATCTCGCTGGGCCGCGGAGAGTTGCTACGGGCTGCCTCATTTATTCCTGCGGTAGGATGGGGCAGGGCACTTTGGCTGGATCTCCGGCCGCCAGTATGGTTACGGGTGGTGAACCTGGCCAGCATTCCGCGCATTTGTTCGGCTTGGCTGGAGAGTTCTTCCGCCGCCGCGGCCCCCTCTTCGGAGGCGGCGGTGTTCTGCTGAGTTACCTGCTCAATCTGGCTTAGTCCCTGGTTGACCTGGGCTATACCGTTGGCCTGTTCGTTGGAGGCGGCGGCGATCTCCGCCACTAAATCAGTGACCTTGGTGGAACCTGTAACAATCCCCTTTAAGGCCTCAGCGGTATGGTCGGCCAACTGGGAGCCAGTTGCCACTTTCTCGGCCGAGCCTTCGATTAATTCTGCCGTTTCGCGGGCGGCCTTCGCGCTTCTAGCGGCCAGGTTTCTGACCTCTTCGGCGACCACGGCAAAGCCCTTACCGTGTTTACCGGCCCGGGCTGCCTCTACGGCGGCGTTTAGGGCCAGCAGGTTGGTCTGGAAGGCGATTTCATCAATTACCTTGATGATCTTGGAAATATTCTGGGAAGACTCGTTTATCTCGACCATGGCCCCCATGAGATCGTTCATCTGGTGGTTGCCTTTTTCCGCTTCGTCACGGGACTGCTGGGCCAGCTGGTTGGCCTGATTGGCATTTTCAGCATTGGTGGTGGTCTGGGAGGCCAGCTCGGTCATGGAGGCGGAGATCTCCTCTAGGGCGGCGGCCGACTCGGTGGCTCCCTGGCTCAGGGCCTGGCTGGAATTGGAGACCTCATTAGCGCCGGCGGCGATCTGCTGGGCGGCCATATTGATCTCGTTGATGATCATGTTCAGGTCATCGCCGGCTTTTTTCAAGGCATTACCAAGGGCATCATCGGCATCCTTGGGAACAGCCTCAAAGGTGAGATCGCCGGCGGCCAGCATAGTAAGGGCCTTTACCGTACCATTCTGGAGGTCATTGTTGTAGTTATCCAGGGTTTTAGCCATCTGACCAATTTCATCACTCCGGTTCATGTTAAGTCGTTCCTTGAGATGGCCTTTACTCATTTCTTCAATAATCCGTACAACCTTATTGGTGGGGTCGGCAATACCCTTGGAGAGGAAAAAACCAAAGGTCAAAGCAATAAAAATACCGATGATTACCGTGATCAGGGCTATGGTGGTGCTGCGGTTGGCCGTGGCCAGCCCTCGTTCACGGGTTTTATCCGCCTCTTTTCCCACCAGGGCCAGGAGGGCGTCGGTCTCCTGACTTAATTTGCTGAAGATGACTCGTTCGCTGCCAAAGGCAATCCCGCGGGCCTGATTCAGAGCGGCTATATTGACCCGTACAGCGGCGATTAATATACCAAAATGTCTTTCAATTTTAGCAAGAGTAGGTTTTACCTCTTGATCAAAGATCTTTTGGGCGGCGGTAGTCTTGCCCTGGGCTATTAAATTATTGATTTTACGGCCTAAGGCGTGCAAATGTTCATGGGGGGGAGCCAGGGCACTTAACCTGCTGTTAAAGGTATTGTCAGAGGAGACATAGGTAGCCATCCACTTACCGAGACCGCATTTGGCCGGGTCGAGCTGGCCGGTGAACTCCCGGCCCTGGCTGATTGCCTCCTCTAATTGTTTGACCCAGTTTATATGATCTAACTGCCGGTGCCAGAGGATTGCCTCTAATGACTCTATATCATCCATCTTGACGGTATGCACCAGCTCGACTAACTGTTTGTGCTCGGCCTTCCAGGAGATGGTGGTGGCTTTTATTTTCTGCCAGATCTTTTTCTCCCCTGGAGTTTTGCTCAGGGAATCGTATAAATTATAGCCCTGGTTGAATATGGCCCAGCGTTTCTCAAGAATGTTGTACTCGTGTTCTCTGGTCTTGTAATCAATGGAGGAGATAATCATGGTGCGCTCAGCACTCTTGATGCCGTTCATCCCCTCCATGAGGAGACCCATGGCCTTTATGCCTGGCAGGCTTCTGTTGACAACCTCGTTAAGTCCATTATTAGTGGCCTTAATTCCCTGCCAGCCCACAAAGCCTACAATAGCGCAGATTAGGGCTACGATGGCGAACGATCCGGTTAATTTGGTGAAGATTTTCATCTCTGGTCTCCTTTTGCTGAAAAAATAATTTATCCGGGTTACTCATATTGATAATGGGTGACCGAAGGTCTATGTCCGCGGTTTGAGTTTCTGGCCCCGTATGCTCGGGGGGTGTCGTTTTTTTATCTTTTTGAATCGTGCTGATCTAACTGTTCTATTTCTTCATCAAAGAGCAGGGTGTTGATGTCTAATAAAATTTTTACCTTGTCTCCAACTTTGCCCATGCCGCTGATATAGTGGGAATAACTCTGGCCGCCGCTTTCCGGGGGTGGTTCAATGCGTTCTTCGGGAATATCTATGACCTCGTTTACCTGGTCAACAATCAGACCTACCGCCGTGCCTTTGATGTCGGCCACAATTATACAGGTGCGCTCATCATATTCGCGTTCTTCAATCTCAAAACGGCACCTGATATCTATGATGGGTACCACCTTGCCGCGCAGGTTTATGACCCCCTTGATAAAGGGCGGCATATTGGGCACGACGGTAATCTTCTGGATGCCGATAATTTCGGTAACGCAGGCAATATCAAGACCGTAATCCTCGGCGGCAAGATGAAAGGTCAGATATTTGTCTTTCTGGGTGTCTTCGTCATCATCCCACAGTTCATCATCGGTTTCATCCGTCATTGTTATCTCCTTTACTGCTTTTGTTATTCGACAAGGGCCTGGACATCCAGAATCAGGCAGACCTCACCATCGCTCAGTATGGTACAGCCCGAGACTCCGCTTACCTCACCCTGCCGGCCGATGTATTGGGAAAGGCTTTTTATAACGGTTTGCTGCTGGCCCAGGAGTTCATCCACAAAGAGGCAGATATTGCCC
>CAZZJP010000142.1:0-5293 GCA_964654555.1 uncultured Desulfobulbia bacterium | reverse complement strand
CTTCGGCCTGGGTAAGGTCGAGACGACCGTTCAAAAAGGCGTTTTTGGTAAATTCCCCGGGTTCCGCCAGCCGGGCACCGCTGTTTATGACCAGGGCCATAATCTGCTGAAGAGCGGCGAAACTGCCATGGGCGTGGATTTCGGCTACCTCATCTCTGGTATAGGTGTGCGGCGCCCGCATATACACGGCTAATACTTCATCGAGGCAGTGCCTGGTTTTTTGTTCCTTTATCCAGCCATAATAAAGGTGGTGGCTGACAAAGGAACAGGATGGATTTTTGGGAATAAAGATTTTTTTTAGAATAGTGAGGGCGGCTGGCCCGCTTATCCTGATTATACCAATACCGCCAAGCCCCGGTGGAGTGGCAATGGCGGCAATAGTTGAATCTAATTTTAAGGACATGGATGGCCTCGGTAAACCGGCGGGGAGAAAGTGTTGGCAGCTGGTTTCTACCGGCGTCTTGCTGATCTGCCACCCTTTTTAGAGGGCACGTAGATTCTGATCTTTTTAAACAGGCCGTCACCCATGCTGACACTGCGGATTTCGCGATCATCCTGCAGGGCAAGGTGGACAATACGGCGCTCAGCAGGGTTCATGGCGGCAATGGTTTCTGTGATGCCGCTGCTCTTAACCTTTATCGCCAGCTCCAGAGCCAGTTTCTCTAATTCTTCCCGGCGCTGGCTGCGATAATTACCCACATCAAGGGCAAGAAAGAGTTTGTGAGGGTATTTGTGACTGATAATTTTGCGGACAAGATATTGAATGGCATCTATGGTTTCGCCTCTCTGGCCAATTATCAGTTCGTTGTCAGGGCCGTCAATTACGGCTTTTATCCGATTATTGACCACAGTGGCTTCCACTTCGGCCTTCAGACCCATAAGGCTTATTATTTCTTTGACGACGGTGGTTATTTCTATTATCTCGGCAGAATCAGGTTGGGATGGCTCCTGGCGGCCGCCGCGATAAGATGGTCTCCTGCCTTTTTTAGATTTACAGCAGGTTGGCCTATGGTTCGTCTCTGAGGCTGTATCCACTTCTGTTGCGGAGGGCTTATCCGGCGGGGATGCTATGGATTCACTGCCGTTATTTTTTGGCGCCGCCGTGATTTGGGCCTGACGACGGCCAAAGCCCAAAAAACCTTTACTGCCGGGGGTGATGATTTTTATAGTTAGATCTTCACGGGCGGTGTTAAGACTGCGGCAGGCTTTGCCGATTGCTTCCTCCACTGTTTTCCCGCTATATTGCAGTTTAACTGTCATTGTTTCTATTCCATTTTGCTGTTGTTGAAGCAGGGCCTCAGCTTAAAATCCGATAATTAATCATCTATGGATTTGTTAATATAGTATTGTTGACCAATGGAAAGCAGATTGTTCACGAACCAGTATAATACCAGTCCGGAGGCGAAATTTAAAAACATAAAGGTAAAAACTACCGGTAGAAACAGCATGATTTTGGCCTGAGTCGGATCGCCTGTGGTGGGGGTCATCTTTTGTTGAACAAACATGCTGAGTCCCATGAGCAGGGTAAGTACCGGTATGCCGTGCAGGTATGGGATATTGAAGCCGATGGAAAGGCGGTCCGGGGCCGATAAATCGTTTATCCACAACATGAAAGGGGCGTGCCGTAATTCAATAGTCTGCAGTAAAACCCGGTAGAGGGCAAAAAATACCGGGATCTGGACGACCATCGGCAGGCAGCCGCCGAGGGGGTTGATTTTATAAGTCTTGTAAAGCAGGATCATTTCCTGGTTCAGCTTTTCCTTATTGCCCTTATATTTTTCCCGCAGCTTGGCCATCTTGGGCTGGATCTTCTGCATGGTCTTCATGGACTTCATGCCCTTGTGGGAGATGGGCCAGAGAATGAGCTTGAAAAGGATGGTAACCAGGATAATGGCTACTCCATAATTGTGAACATATCGATCCAGGAAGTTAAGGAGATAGAGGGTAGGTTTGGCAATGAGATCGAACCAGCCGAAATTAACCGTCTTGTCAAGGTTGAAGCCCACATCCTCAAGAATGGATAGTTTCTTGGGGCCAAAATACAGGCCGTAGGAATATTCCCTGGCGCTACCGGCGGTAATGGTGGATAAGCCGCCGCTGACGGTAGTGATTATGGTGTCTTTGCCGGTTAAGGCCATTTGCACGGTGCTGGGCGACTTGGTCTGGGGAATAATCCCGCACATGAAATAGGTACCCTCATAGGCGGCCCAGTCTAACTTGCCCTGAAAAATCTTAGGGCCTTTCTTGCGGAGTGTTTTAGCCTTGATCTCTTCCAATTTGCCGTTGACGTATGAGGCCGGGCCATGAAACAAAAAAGAAGTCTTGGAGCTGCCCTGGGCGAATGGGCGGTTTATTAATTGCAGATAGGGGGCGCCGCGCAGAGGGGACAACGTTTTGTTCTCTACTGTAATGGTTAATCCTATTAAATAGGACTTATCTCTAAAGGTCATTACCCGTTTGATTTTAAGCCCTGATTTAAGAGTGGCTGTCATGGTCAGAGTCCGCTGGCCGTTGAGAGAGGTGGTTACCTGCAGGCGGTTGGCCTTAAAAAGGGGGAGTGTCATATTCCCGCCCTGTCCCCAGTAAAAATTTAAAGGTAAATTCTGGGGAGAAGAAGTTTTAATTAATTCCTTCTGCGGAGAGTCGGCGGCAAGGGATTCACGGTATTTATTAAGCGTGAAGCTCTTGATAACGCCGCCGTTTTCCGAGATTACCGCCGTGTACAAACTGGTTCTTACTGTAATATCGCGGCCGTTCATGGCAGGAGGAAGAACCGTGGTGTTATTGGCCGCGGCTGGTGCCGCCGTGGGTTGTGATAATTGGGGAGCCGCGGCCTGGGGAGCGGGTTGAGCCAGTTTCGGGGCGGCAGAAGTCCTTACGGCTTGTTGTTTCTGCTGCTGCCCAGGGGCCTGGTGGCCGCTGGGCATAAACAGGTATTGATAGCCAACCAAGATAACAAGGGATATGATAACCGCGATAAAGGCTCTTTTGGTTTCCATTATTGTTCCATTTTTGCTTTTTAAAGTTTTTTGAGGATCAGCCGTGATAATTACTGCTCGGCACGGATCTGCATTTGCCTGCTTAGGAGCTTAATAAAACATCAGAGTAACGGTTCAGGAAAGCGCAGACTCTGGATGTGCCAAAGATGTAGTTGATACTGCCGTTCAGCTATATAGTGAAGCGGCGGTAATCAGGAGAGGCGGCAACATCATTTAACAGGATCGTAGCCCCCGGCATGAAAAGGATGACAGCGGCAGATACGCCGTATGGCGAGCCAGCCGCCACGCCATACACCATAACGGCTTACGGCCTCGATGGCGTATTGGGAACAGGACGGAATATAACGGCAACGAGGAGGGAATAGAGGAGAAATGAAGATTTGATAAGCTCTAATTAGAGATAGAAGAAAACGCTGCAATTTTACTTACCGCTGTTGAGTTATTCTTCCCCTCTTTTATCGACTGAGAGCAACAGTGGAATTACTCTTGGAAGATAAAAAAGATGAAAATATTTCCTGGAGATCGTTCAAATCAGCAGGGTTAAACCTTTTGTTGGCCGTAATTACCAGATCAACTCCGGCCTCCCCCTCATTCTGCCGTGCTACTGTGGCGGGAAAGGCTGGATTCAGTCTGAAATATTCCCGGATCAGCCGTTTTAATCTATTCCTCTTAACTGCTGATTTGACCCCGCTTATACTTATTCCGAGTCGATGGCGGCCAAGCTCGTTCAGGGTAAAAATAAAGTTAAATCCATTGGCACGCAATCGACTACCATACCGGTACACATGCTCATATTGCCATTTTTTCGTTATTAAACGCCGGCGTGGCAGTGCTAACTGCCGCATATCAATTGTAATTCCGAATAATTAGGCAGATAAGCGCCGGCGGCCCTTGGCCCTGCGGTTATTAATAATAGTGCGTCCAGCTTTTGTACTCATCCGTAACCGGAAGCCGTGAGTTCGATGTCGTTTGGTGTTGCTTGGCTGAAATGTTCTTTTGCTCATGGTGTTGTCCTTGGATATGTTTAGTAACAGGCATGACTGCTGACCGGTTGTGACAGTAGCTTATTAAAAAAATGCCAAATGTAAATAACTTTATCGTAAACTCCTTCAATCAACAAAGTAAAGCAAAATATATTAATCTCATCGGCTAAGTATGTCAATTTATTTCCTTGTTGACCCTAAAATAATATTCGCCGCCCTTGACAATTTAGAGGTTATTTGTATAATATTAGGTTGAAGTGCGTAGGGCGGGCATAGCTCAGCTGGTAGAGTACAAGCTTCCCAAGCTTGGTGTCGCGAGTTCGAATCTCGTTGCCCGCTCCATTTTTAATGCGGTTCGTTCAGGTTGGTATTAGCTTTACGGCATTAAAAATGATTTTTAGATTTATGGATACAGCGGTGATTCGTTGATGATCCTTAAACTGGAAAGTGGGTTTTTACCCGCTTTTTTTATTTTATAGGGCGTAAGATATAAAAATGGATCCACGAACAGACCAGGTTAAGGCCCTGATCAGTCCGATTGTTGATGATCTCGGGCTTGAGTTAGTTGATCTAATGCTTAGGAATGAGCAGGAAGGTTTAACCCTGCGAGTTGTGATATATCGGGCGGAAGGGGTGAATATTGATCTCTGCGCCCGGGTGAGCAGAGAAATCAGCCGTCTGCTGGAGGTTGAAGATCCAATCGCCTCGGCCTATAAGCTGGAGGTCTCGTCACCTGGTCTGACCAGGCCGCTCACCACCAGTCGTGATTTTATGCGTAATCGAGGTAAAAAGGTTAAAATCAAGTTCGCTGGTCAGCAAGGCCCGTTAACGTCTGTCGGAGTTATTGAAGATGCCGATGACGAGAAGGTGCGGTTAACAGTAGAAGGGGAAGAGATGGCAATCAATATGGCGGATATCCATAAGGCTAAATTGGTAATTGAATTTTAAAGGGCAGGTAACCGGCAGGTTACAAAACCAAAAGCTGCACTCAAATAAAAATAATAAATTTATAATTCTTAATACTGAGTATTGTGTTTTGAGTTTTCAATGGTCAAGTTGGAGAAGCAACTATGATGTCAAATTTGCGAAGGATTATTGATCAGATAAGCAGGGATAAAGGCATTGATCGACAAATGCTGATAGAAGGCCTGGAAGAGGCGGTTATGTCTGCCGCCAAAAAAAAATTCGGCATGCGGCGTGAAATGGAGGCCCAGTTTAATGAGGAATCGGGGGAAATGGAATTATTCCAGTTCCGCACGGTGGTTAATCAGGTTGAAGATGAACAGACGGAGATTTCTTTAAGCGAGGCTC
>CAZZJP010000141.1:0-5406 GCA_964654555.1 uncultured Desulfobulbia bacterium | reverse complement strand
ACGCATAGGCCGATTAGGATAAGATGCTTCTTCATGTTTTTTCCTCCACCGTTTTAGGTAACAAAAAGTATTATTACAGCTATATCATTATAAAAGTAGCAAAATGCTTATATCATGATTTAGTGATATTTTCAAGCGTGTCTAATCATCTTTTGTGTGATTTTATCACTAAAAGATGATATTTCGCTGATACGTAGTTAATTCTTTTGTAAGATATGCAAAACATGAGCCAGGAATATTGAAAATAATATATTGTGTTTTCAGCTGGTTATGACGCCTATGATTTAGCAGGAAAATTCAGGTGGGGGATTTAGCATATTATGGTGGATTTACACACTTTTCCGGTAATTATTTTATTATTGCGGATTTTTCGCCTGGGCTTATTATCACTGTAAGGAAGAAGATTGGCCAGTTAGGCGGTGATAATTGGCTTGCGGTGGTCTGATTTGTGCCTTTAAAGGTATAGCACTCTGGGCGTTTTTATTATGGAAATGAAAAAAATATATCGAGCCCGGTCATTTTTTGTTTTAGTGCTGTCCGGACTGGCTTTTGCGGTTCTGCCTCTGCTGGTGGTTCTCGGGGGCTCAGAAGTCTTAATGGGCCGCTTGGTACGTCATGGATCGCAGTCGGTTTATCGGGCAGTGTCCGGCAGTCGCCTGAGTCAGAAATTAACCGAGTTGCTTCTGGAACAGGAACGTCGTTTGCGGCAGTATGAGGTTTTGGGGGACAAAACCATCCTGGAGGATGTAAAGGGGCGGCATAAACTGATTCAGCAGACTATGGTTAAGTTAAGTGATCTTCCCAACGATCCGGAGCAAAGGCGGGAAATAGCCTTTTTGACCAAAAAAGAGAATGAATTAACCCGCTTGATTACTAATGGCCCGGCTGATCTGAAGGGCAGCCAGGTGCTGGCGGGTTTTGTGGAATTGCAACAACATGGCCGGCGGATTATGCAGGCCAGCGCCGAGCAGACCTATCAGGAAGTCAGTTCTTTACAGGCGGAGGCCGCTCGCGCCAAGGCGATTTTGTTTTGGCTGGCCCTCTCCCTTATCCCCCTTACCGGCCTGTTAATCGCTGTTTTCGCCCGGCTTATTTCCCGGCCCATCAAACAGATTGATTATGCCATTAATCAATTAGGCAAGGGCGATTTTGTCCGTCCCATCGCGGTGAATGGCCCCGATGATCTGGTGTTTTTGGGCGAGAGACTTGATTGGTTGCGTCAGAATCTGGCCGTTTTTGAAAAAAACAAAAGTAAATTCGCGGCCCATGTTTCTCACGAGCTGAAAACACCGCTGGCCTCCATTAGAGAGGGGGCGGAATTATTGGCCGACGAGATTGCCGGGCCTGTTACCAGTCAGCAGCGGGAAATCGTGGATATATTGCGCAAGAACTGCACCCAGCTGCAGGCCCTCATTGAAAATTTATTGGCCTATACCATGAGTGAGGCCCGCAATACCACTTTGAATCTGATCTCGGTGCGCATGGATGAGCTGGTTCAAGAGGCTCTCGCTGTTCACAAGCCCCTGATTATGAAACGTGGTTTACAGATCAAAACCACCTTTGCTCCGTTCTCCATTGTGGCGGACGCGGCCAGGGTGACGGTTATTGTGGATAATTTATTGTCCAACGCCTTGAAATATTCACCACCTAACGGTGAGATATCGCTATCTTTGCGCATGGAAGGGAGAAGCATGTTTGCTTTTGATATTATTGACAACGGCCCTGGGGTAGCAACCGCGGAGCGTGAGGAGATATTCCGGCCCTTTGTGCAGGGTTCCACAACTTGCCGCAGCGCGATAAAGGGCAGCGGCCTGGGCCTGGCCATAGCCAGGGAGTACGCCGTTGCCCATGGCGGGGAACTGCAGTTGCTGGAGAATGAAAAAGGGGCTCATTTTCAATTAATTATGCCTGTGGATCAGGGAGAGAGAACATGAAATTATATTGGTTGATTTTGTTACTGTCTATAACCATGAATGGGTGTATTCCCCAGGCTCCAGCAGTTCGTAATAATCATCCGGTTCACACTGTATGGCGGGGCGATGCGCTGAATAACTCCAGTACGCTGGCTGAAGTGCTGAGTTATTACAAGACGATCAGTTCTTTACCACAGCCAGCTATTGAGGTCGAAAGGCAGTTAGCCAGGGCGGCGTTGGCGCGGGGCGGAGGAATGGCCCATCTGCGCCTCGCTCTACTCTATATGCTTCCGGCTGATAAAATTCGTGATTCTGAACGGGCTTTGGCCCAACTGAAGGCCCTGGCAGGTTCAAAATTTACCGTTCGTCCGGCCTTTGCTGATTTTATCCAGCTTCTGAAGCATGATTATTCGCGGCAAAAAGATATGCAGTTAAAAAACATCATACTTAGGAGAAGATTGCGGCAGGCTGAGCGTGAGCGCCAAGAAGTGGCACTGAAATTGCAAAAAAGTAGAGAGAAGACTGCCGCTCTAAGGCGTCAGATTCAACAGCTCAAAGATATTGAGCGAATAATGAACCGCAGGTAAAAAGACAGGCGAATGATTATGCAGGCACGGACAACAATAATGCTGGTAGATGATGATGAGGACTTTTTAAACCTGCTTGATATGCGGGTGCGGGCTGCGGGTTATGAAACATCTCTGGCCCAAAGCGGCGAAGAGGCCTTAACTGTGCTGCAGGCGCGGCGGCCGGCTTTGGTGGTAACTGATTTAAGAATGGCTGGCATGGACGGCATGAACCTGTTTAGCTGTATTCGCCGGCTCAACCCCCTGTTGCCGGTGATTATTATGACGGCGCATGGCTCTATTCCTGAGGCAGTGGAGGCTACCAGGAAAGGAGTATTCTCCTTTTTGACCAAGCCTCTAAACGGTCGCGATCTCATCAAGGAGATTGATCGGGCGCTTGCGGCCGGTTCGGTGGGGACGGACGGCGGCAACCTGGAAGATACAGCCTGGCGGCGTGATATTATCAGTCAAAGTCCGGTGATGGAGGAAGTACTGCGGCAGACCGCCATGGTCGCCGCCACACAGTCTAATATTCTGATTCAGGGGCAGAGCGGCACAGGTAAGGAGCTTTTGGCCAAGGCGATTCATAGGGCCAGTCCCCGTTCTGACGGCCCTTTTATAGCCGTTAATTGCGGGGCTATCCCAGAGGCTCTTCTGGAATCGGAACTCTTTGGCCATGTAAAGGGGTCTTTTACCGGTGCGGTGCGGGATAATGAAGGTCTGATAAAAGCGGCCGATGGAGGTACCCTGTTTTTGGATGAGATTGGCGACACGCCGCCCGCCTTCCAGATTAAATTACTACGGGTGATTCAGGAGAGGACAATTCGCTCGGTTGGTGCCAGTCAAGACGAGGTGGTGGATGTCCGGATTATTTCGGCGACTCATCAAGACCTTGAGGAGATGGTGGCTGAAAAAAGTTTTCGCGAGGATCTTTACTATCGTCTTAATGTGGTTCTGCTGCAATTGCCGCCTCTGGTGGAGAGACGGGAGGATATTTTGCTTTTGGCCCGTCATTTTCTGCGGACACTCAACGACCAGGCTCGGAAGGCTATTAACGGCTTCGCGCCTGAGGCCATGGAGCTGTTAATTAACGCCGCCTGGCCTGGTAATATCAGACAGCTTTATAATGTTATCGAACACTCGGTGGCCCTCACCAGCGGCTCTTTGATCTCCAGCGATATGATTAAATTGACCATTCGCCATGACCTGCCAAAGACCCCCTCCTTTAACGAGGCCAGGCAGCGTTTTGAACAAGAATATTTGATTAATCTTTTGAAGCTCACCGAAGGTAATGTCAGCCGGGCCGCCCGCCTGGCACAACGAAATCGTACGGATTTTTACAAGATTCTCCAACGTAATCATATTGTTCCCTCTATTTTCAAGTCTGCCAATTCATGACGACAAACAACCGGCCGGGCTTGTGCCTGCCGCCGCATCCCCCCATCGCCACTCTTTTTCTCTACGAATGGCGAGAAACCGGTGTACTTGGCACGCCTTTTGCTACATTCCTCTTTTGTTATCCACACTGTTATAAAATTATGGAGGAAACCTATGATTTATGTTGATATAAAAGAAGATAGAAGGGTGTTCTCACGTCTCACGCTTAAAAATTCCGCTTTGGTTATGAGCAGTAATTTTATGGGGTTGATAAGTGATTTAAGCTTGGGCGGATTGGCCTTCTCCTATTGCCACAAGGAGGCATTGTCGGTTACCGGCACTGCTCTTGAGATTATTATCGCAAATGATATTTTTACCATGGACGCTGGTCAGTTTGAGATCGTTGACAACAACACCATAGGCTATAGTGGTGTTGATTGGTCAATTTTGGTTGGCCGTCTAAGATTTTGTAATCTCGACAGCGGTAAATTTATGAATTTCTGGCATTTCATTAAACGTAATTGTACCTTTGACAGCTCTGGAACAGATGATCTTGCTGAAAACAGTAGGATTTCACAGTATCATGCCTTGCCGGCAGTTTCGGAAAATTTAAGCGAGTCGCTGATTAACGACAGGATGTGAAAGCAACCGGATAAAAGGATATGGCGAATCTGGGTAATTTTTCATTTCTCGCTCACCGCCCTCTGTCGCTCGAAAGAGACAAAAATGTTAATCCAAGACATAATGTCCGATAAAAAACCTGCCTTGATCTCAAGCATCCTACACTCAGGGGACAGAATGTTTTTCTCCAAAAGCACGAAACAGATCCTGTCCTTGTTCTATAGAAAAATTTTAACCAGATACCACTAAATTTAAGGAAGATGATGATTAAAAGAATACCATTTTGGGCAGTAATTTTGATAGTGCCGGTACTGGCTTTCCTCGGGGAAGCGGTTTCGGGCAATGAAAACGGGGCGGTTCAGCAGAGGAATGAAAGCTGGTCCGCTCTATCCAAGCCATTAATAATGACCAGAGCCGGAAATAAAAAAGGTGTTATTGTGGTGGATAAAAAGGCTGGAAATGCCCCGTTGGAGATTAGCTTGAGCGCTGACAGCTGCCGCTGGCACAAGAGAAATTCCACCACTTGTGAGTGGAATTTCGGTGATGGTGAAACAGGCCTGGGCGGTAGTGTAAGTCATACCTTTGCCCTGCCGGGAGAGTATAGGATTATGCTTTCGGTTTATAATAAGAGTACTGGTGGAGAGGCTGATTATGCTGCCCCGATGACTGTTGTGGTAAGGTAACTGCCTGTTCTTTTCACAACCTTGAAAGATACCCTTTCACTCCTCATTCAGCTTATCTCTACGCGGATAATTTCGCCAGCCAATTAGCTGTGTCCGTGATCTTTATTCCGTTACGGAACTCCTCCTGCCGTAACTGATAAACAATCTGTGTAACTATTCAGCAGCACCCCATCTCGGAGTCTACGCTTACCTCGCCCATTTAGGCCTTCTCGAATACCAAAGTATGCTTCGAATGCCTAAATGAAC
>CAZZJP010000140.1:0-5426 GCA_964654555.1 uncultured Desulfobulbia bacterium | reverse complement strand
GCTTACCTCGTTCATTTAGGCATTCGAAGCATACTTTGGTATTCGAGAAGGCCTAGGTAAGCGTAGACTCCGAATGGGCGAAGATGGGGGCTGCTGAACAGTTATTTTATAGAGAGCCATATAGCGTTCCACAACACTGTCCCAGGTATAACGCTCTTCAATAACCTCAAGAGCCCGCTTCTGCATATGAGCGATAACCTCTGGTTCATGACGATAAAGGGTCATGGCCCGCCGCATGGCATCTGCCAGGGTGGCAGACATAGAACCAGGATAGCTAAAGCCGGTCTCGCCATCAACAACCTTAACCAGGCCGCCCACCGCGTGGACAATGGGCAGATTACCAAAAAGCTGGGCCTGATAGTCAGTCAACCCGCAAGGCTCATACTGAGAAGGAATGAGAAAAAAATCACCCGCCGCGAAAATACGCCTCGCGGTTAAAGGATCATAACCCATGAGTACACATACCCGCCCCCTGTTGGCCCTGGCCAAAGTCTGCAAGGCCTCCTCCACCGCCTGCTGGCCGCTGCCTAAGATAAGTATCTGAAAATCAGGGTCAATAGGCAATAGTTTTTTTAGGGCTTCCAATAATTTATCAATCCCCTTCTGGGCAGAAAAACGACCAACAAAGGTAAAGAGCGGCTGGTCGTAATTAACCGTTAATGTCCCGCTTTGCCGCATATCAGGGATAGAGCGCTGAACCACGGTCTTTATCAGCTCCTCTTTACATTTTCTCTTACCGGGAATCAGCCCGGCGGCATGACTGCCGGGAGTAAAGGCGGCAGCGATAGACGAAGATTTGGTATGGGGATTATAGGATTCCGGCTCTATACCGTTGGTAATACCCATAAACTTTATCCCCCGGTTAAGCAATTCATGGCCCAGCCAGCCGGTGAGTTGATCGGTATCGGTCTCGCGCAGTTCACGGGCGTAATTTTCGCTAACCGTATTAACGAGGCTGTAATCAGCGGCGCTGAGCAGGGGATCAAAACAGCCACGCAAAAGACCACGCTTAATCACCTGAGAGGGCAGCCCGGTTACCGCCTGAGCAAAGGGCAGATCGGCCACCTCCTGATGATAACCCAGACCGGCGTTATGAATGGTGAGCAAAAAGCCGCTGTGATGAAAATAATGGCGGTATCCCTCCAACTCTCTGGCTATCACCGGCAGCAGGGCGGTATGACCATCGTGACAATGAATAATATCTGGGCGTTTACGCAGACGTGTTATCAACCCCAGAGCCGCCTTTTCAAGCAGAACATTCATGGCGAAATAATCATAATGGCCGTCACCCTCCCGATGATGGGGGTTGGCGCGGGCCTCAGCGGCGGTATAGGTGTAGATTCCCAGCTTTTCTCGAAACCTGGGACTGTCAACGAGATAGACAGCAATCCCCTCTTCCCGGCCCTGCCAAATCAAAGCCTCTTCCCTCCTCTCCTCCTGAGAGTATGAGAGATCAAGCCATAGAGAGAGCAGGGGATTGAAGCCTGATTTCTCTGGTTTCATAAAACCATAGCAGGGTAGGATGACACTTACCTCCCGGCCTTGCCGAACCAGGGCGGCGGAGAGTTGGCATACTACGTCTTTGATACCTCCGGCTCCAGCTAGGTTACCATATTCCCGGCTGACCATCCAGATGGATTTAATTGCCGTCATCCTATTTTATAGCCTGCTGACGTAAGAAAAAATCGGCCAGAGTCAAGCTGACCATGGCCTCGCAGACCGGAATAATACGGGGGATAGCCGATATGTCATGGCGGCCGCCAATCTTTATGTTAACAATTTCATGTTTCAGGTTAATGGTCTGCTGCTCCCGGCCAATGGAGGGAATGGGCTTTACTGCCGCCCGGACGATTATATCATCACCATTGGCAATCCCTGCCAGAATACCGCCGCTGTGATTAGAGGCAAAGCCATCCGGGGTCAGGGAATCGTTATTTTGAGAACCGGTACTGGCAGCGGCGGCAAAACCGTCACCAATCTCCACCCCCTTCACCGCCCCAATGGACATCAGGGCCCGAGCCAGGGCTCCATCCAGCTTATCAAAAACCGGCTCACCAAGACCAGCTGGGCAGCCCGTGGCCCGCACCTCAACTATACCACCCAGGCTGTCGCCCTGGGCTCTGACCTCTTTGATTCTCTCCTCCATGCGAAGCGCGGCCTCTTCATCAGGGCAGAAGAGACGATTTTTAGCCGCTGCCGCCATCTCACGCTGATTGGTGGTAATGCCGCCCAGGGCGATGGTAAGGGCCGTTACCTTAATCCCCTGGCCGCTCAACAGTAAGCGAGCCACAGCCCCGGCTGCCACCCGGGCTGCCGTCTCCCGGGCCGAGGCCCGGCCGCCGCCCCGGTAATCACGAATACCGTATTTTTCTAAATAGGTAATATCGCCATGACCAGGCCGGAAGATATCCCGCAGGTTATCGTAAGACTTACTATGAGCGTCTTTATTAAATATAACTAACGAGATTGGAGTTCCGGTAGTCCTGCCCTCGAAGGTGCCGGAAAGAATCTGTACCTTGTCAGGCTCCTTTCTCGGGCTGGCGGCACCACCGGTTCCCGGCCGCCGCCGGTCAAGATCAGCCTGAATAATATCTTCGTTCAACTCAAGTCCTGGCGGACAGCCATCAATGGTCGCCCCCACAGCCGTGCCGTGCGATTCACCCCAGGTTGTAACCCGAAAAATTTCACCAAAAGTATTACCTGCCATTATATTACCCGTTTATTTTAAAGAGTCGTCTGAATTTATAATTCTGTCTTCAAGATGGTACGTTCTATGGAAAAAAAGTCAAGTAATGTTCTATTATTGTTGACATCCTGCTTAATCAAACTATATTATTGATAATAATTACTAATTATTTTAAGGGAGATTAATCATGAAAATAAATGTGGATAAAAATATCATCGATTTTCATCCAGAGAATGAGGAAGAGACAAAATCGTTGGTTGAAATATGGCGGCTGCTGGTGGACTGCATGGGGACTAATAAAAAGATCACCCCCATCGGCGAATATATCCCGGAGAAGAAAAATACCGCCAGTTTCTTCATAGAGGGGGAAGCCGGCGGAGTGACTCAAGCATCCGCTAAAACCGCCCCGGCCGACGGCACCTATTATTGCTCCACCTGTAATAAATATATCAACCTGAAAAAGGGCGATACCATCCCCCTTTGCTGCGGAAAGCCTATGGAATTACTGGAATAGCAACTTTTATGAAAGTCACCCGGTATGGCTGTTGCTTACACTCTTGATAATTTTTTCAACAATGGAAGTTATATCCAGCTTGGCGGTATCCACCATTATATGACTGCCCTGTCGATAAAGTGGTTTACGAACCGCCAAGACCTCACTAACCTCTGCCAAGATGGTTTTACCGGTCAACGAAGGCCGCTGAGCGGTAGTATTATCATCAGCGGTCAGCCGTCGGCAGATTGTTTCCTCATCGGCGGTGAGCCAGACCACCAGGCCAGCGGTCATCAACCGGGGCCAGCATTCATTTGTAATGGCCCCGCCGCCGGTGGCAATTACCATTCCCGCCCCGGCAGCCAATTCCACTAACAGTTCCCCCTCCCGAGCCCGAAAATAACCCCAGCCTTCTTTAGCGACTATCTCTTTTATTTCCCGGCCTTCCCGGCGCACTATCTCCCGATCGGTATCAATAAAATCCATCCTGAGCCGTCGGGCCAGTATTTTACCCACAGAGGTTTTGCCCACGGCCCGGTATCCAGTTAATATAATATTTTTCCAATGAGATTCAATTTGAGATTTACCGGCCATTTTATTCACTCTTAGTTGTAAGGGCTTGTAAAGAAAATTATTTCCGCTTTTTAACAATCGCTTTGCCACGTAAAATCCGCCGAATCCGGTTCCCCAAAGATAATGATACGTTGTGCTTTATCTTTATTCATAAGTTACACACTATTAGCCTCTTTCTGCTTAGTTTTCAATGCCGTTTTGGGGGGAAGGAATAGTGCTGGAGGAAGAGGAAAATTTTCACCCTTGGCGAGTTCTTTACCACCCCGCCAATTTTTTCAGAACCAGAAATTTTTATTGACATTCGCATATAAACGTATACTTATATATACAAACAATAATTCAAGAGCGGTCTCGAAAGATTAATGGAAAAACACGTAAAAGTTATTGATGATTTGACGAATACCGATCCGCAGGCTGTGGCCTTCCTGGCCAAGGCCATGGGTGACGAAAACCGGCTGCGAATCATCATGGTGCTGGCTAAGGGTAAAAAGCCGGTTTCCCGCATTGTTGAGGAAATGGGTATTTCACAGCCCCTGGCCTCCCATCACCTTAAAGAACTCAAGCGGGCACTGCTTGTCAAGGTTGAGAGGAGCGGCCCGTTTATATATTACGAGTTGGCAGATCAGCGCATAGTAACAATCCTTTCGAACCTAAACAGCCTGGCGGCAGAATTACTGGCCAGCAGAAAAGCATTTTAACGTTTTTTACAGGGTAGACCATGAAGGAACTACAACAAATTATAGAGACAATGGAACCAGCCGAGGCCTTGGCGGCTTTAACTCCGCAACTCAAAACAATCCTCACCCATCTTGATGAGGAGGCCAGGATAAGTTTCGTAACAGATATAATTGATGAGGCCGGCAGCGATAAGATTTCCAGTATGGTGGATCTCTGACTTGCCGAATGTATGGGCGAAGGTGTCGACCCAACACATATGTGTCAAAACCTGGTACACAAGGTGGCCCAGTCCAAGCAGTTGATGGCAGTCACCGACCCGGATATTCTGGTACTGTTCGAAAGCTGGCTCGATGAACTGGAGTACGAAGTGGCGGCGTACCTGAAAAAGCACCCCCAGGGCACAGCCGAAGACCTTGCCAACAGCCTGGGGCTTTCAAAGAGGGGGGCTGATTTTCTACTGGCTAAACTACAGCGGGAGAATGCAGACGAAAAGTTAACGAAATAACGAAAGACTGTAAGAGTTCACCAAAGGCACCAAAGTTGATGCTGCCCGATAGTGTAAGAGTTCATCAGTGCCTTAGATCCGTTTGTTTCTGCCCTCGAGTCTGTACTTCCTGTACGTGAGGAGGGCTGAAACGGACGGAGATGAGGTGCTGGTGATCTCTTACGAAAGATTTTGTTTTATGAAGTGTGGTTTGGCTGTTACAAAATACAATCCAAAAGGGAGGGAGTCATGCTGATAAAATTTTTTCTGAACGAACCTAATGGAAAAACCTGAAGCCATTTCAGAGAAATGCTACCCAGGCTGGGTAAAAAATTTACCGTGGTCATTGAGTCTATTTCAAAACCGCGCCAGGAATATCAGTCAAAAGATTACGCTAAACTCGGGCTGCCCAAGGCACCGGCTGTCACCATGGACGGCGAAATCATTGTTGAAGGGCGGAATATAGATGAACAGGAACTGGAAGATATTATCCAAAAACACCTGTCTGTAAA
>CAZZJP010000139.1:0-5441 GCA_964654555.1 uncultured Desulfobulbia bacterium | reverse complement strand
AGTTATGAATGGCATCAGCAGTGAGGATGAGGAGTGCTGCCGCCGGGTATTGAAGCGAATTAATGATAATTTAAGCCGGATCACCCCGGATGCCGTATAAGGAGAACGTCATGTTGAAGATATTTAATTTTCTCATCCCCCTGCTGGCTGTGCTTATTTTACCGGCCGCGGCAGCTCTGGCCGGGCCCATGGGTTCGAAAAGACCGCCCACGGTGATAACAACCAAAATCCGGCAGGCCGACGTAGTGCCGGAAGCCCGATACGTCGGCCATGTGGAGGCCTTACAAACCGTTGATCTCCGAGCCAGGGTCGAGGGTTTTCTCGAACAGATAAAATTTAAGGAGGGGAGCTTGGTAACGGCCGGTGAGCCTCTGTTTATCATTGAGCAGTCGGTCTACAAGGCCAGACTAAAGGCGGCCGCAGCCAGAGAGGCCCAGGCCGAAGCGGAGCTTGACAGAGCGGCCGCCCATCTCAAGCGGCTGCGCCAGGCCCGCCCAGAATCCATCCCGGCCATCGCTCTGGATGACGCCGTGGCCGCTGAGCTTACGGCCAGAGCCGCTTTATCACTAACCAAAGCCGACCTGACCATGGCCCGCCTCAACCTCTCCTACACCATCATCAAGGCCCCCATCTCCGGCCGAATCGGGAGGACAAATTACACGGCGGGCAATCTGGTGAACCCCGCCTCCGGGACTCTGGCCCGTATCGTTCAGGTCAATCCCGTCCGGATATTATATTCCATCAGTGAAAAAGATTTGAGCGCCGAACAGAGCGCCATGAAAAGCGGCCGTCTAACCCCCAGATTGAAACTGACAGACGACAGGCTTTATCCCCTAACGGGCCAAATAGATTTTATTGATAACGAGATAGACCCGGCCACCGGCACCATCGCCGTCCGGGCCAAATTCCCCAACCCCCACGGCAGCCTTATTCCCGGTGAATACGTCACCGTTATGCTCAAGACCGCGGCCCCCAGAATAATGCCCGTTGTCCCCCAGGGCGCGGTGCTAACTGGCAAGGACGGCCGCTTCGTCCTTATGGTGGAACATGGCCGAGCCGTTCCCCGCCCCATCACCACTGGAGTTACGGTAGGCAATAGCTGGGCCGTAAAATCAGGCCTTAAAACAGGGGACACCATCATTGTCTCCGGTATCCAGAAGGTACGTCCCGGCATGCCGGTTACCGCGGTTCCAGCCCCGGGCGGGGAGAAGAAAAAATGATCGCCCGCCTCTTTATTAACCGACCGCGGCTGGCGGCGGTGCTCTCCATCGTCATCACCATTGCCGGTTTAATCGCCCTGCAGAAGATTCCAGTAGCCCAATACCCCCGCATCACGCCGCCGGAAATTCAGGTTACCGCCGTCTACCCCGGAGCCAGCGCCGAGGTTCTGGCCAATACCGTGGCCGCCCCTTTAGAAAAAGAAGTCAACGGCGTGGAAAAAATGCTCTATATGTCCTCCACCTGTTCCAATTCAGGGCTCTATAAATTGTCCGTCACCTTTGCCGTAGGCACCAACCCGGACATTGACCAGGTCAACCTCCAGAACCGCATCCAGCTGGCCGTTCCCAGGCTGCCGGCCGCGGTAGTGGCCCAGGGCATTCAGGTGCGCAAACGCTCCTCGGATATGATGGCCGTCGTAGCCTTTTATTCCCCGGACAAGAGCCGCAACATGCTCTTTTTAAGTAATTACGTCAGCAACGAAGTCAAGGACTCCCTGGTTCGTCTGAAGGGAGTCAGCGACGCCTTCATTTTTGGCGAAAAGGAATACGCCGTCCGCGTCTGGATGAATCCCGACCGCCTCACCGCCTTAGGTATGACCGCCGACGATATTATCACCGCCATCAGAAATCAGAATATCCAGGCCGCGGTGGGAGCGGTGGGCCAGGAGCCCTTAAACCATAAAAAAGAGGTGCAGTATACCCTGCGGGCCAAGGGCCGCCTGACTACGATACAGGACTTCAAAAACATTATTATCAGAACCAACAACCAGGGCGGGCTGGTGCGTCTGAGTGATGTGGCCAGGGTGGAGCTGGCCGCCAAATCCTACGGCCATACCGATATGCTGAACGGCCGCCAGGCGGCGGTAATGGCCCTCTACCGGGCCACCGGGGCCAACGCCATGGACACCATGAAGGCGGTAAAAGCCGAGCTTGTCCGCCTGCAGCGCAATATGCCGCCGGGGGTAAAGTACAAGATGATTCTTGATACCACCCGCTATGTATCAGCCGCCATTAATGAGATTATCAAGACCCTGGGCCTTACCTCGCTCCTTGTTATCCTTGTCGTCTTTGTTTTTCTACAGGACTGGCGGGCCACTCTAGTGCCGGCGGTGGCCATTCCGGTTTCGCTGATCGGTACCTTCGCTGTTCTCCTTGTCCTCGGTTATTCAGCCAACACCATCTCCCTCTTCGCCCTTATCATGGCCATCGGTCTGGTAGTGGATGACGCCATTGTGGTGGTGGAAAATGTCCATCGGGTCATGAATGAAGAGGGTCTGCCGCCTAAAGAGGCCTCCATCCGAGCCATGAAGCAGGTCACCGGGCCTATTATCGCCACTACCCTGGTTCTGCTGGCCGTCTTTGTGCCGGTGGGTTTCATGCCCGGCATCACCGGCCAGCTCTACCGCCAATTCGCGGTGACCATCTGTACCTCGGTGCTGATCTCATCCATCTGCGCCCTGTCCCTGTCGCCGGCCATGTGCGCTACCGTACTCCGCCGGCCGCGCCCCCACACCAGGGGGCCATTGGGCTGGTTCAACCGTTTTCTCGAGGCCTCCCGGCGCGGTTATATCCGCGGCTCGTCCTTTTTGATCCGCCGGGTTGTCCTGGCCCTACTGCTTCTGGCCGCCGTATTCGGGGCGGCAGGTTTTCTCTTTACCCACAGTCCCACCTCCTTTCTGCCCCAGGAGGATCAAGGGTATTTCTTTATGAACCTCCAGCTGCCTGAAGCGGCCACCCTCTCCCGCACCACCAGCATCATGCACCGCCTGACCGCCGATATAAAGGGCATCGCCGGGGTGAAGGATGTAATCGGCATCTCCGGGTTCAGTATTCTGGCCGGTGACGCCGATAATGTCGGCTTCGCCGTCGCCATCCTCCAGCCCTGGAGCAAACGGCAACGGCCCAGTGAGCAGTTAGGGGCCATAGTAGGACAGGCCCAGGGACGTCTAATGGCCATCACCGGGGCCAACGCCTTTGCCTTCGCGCCGCCGCCCATTATGGGAATCGGCAACAGCGGCGGCTTTGATTTCCGTCTCCAGGCCAAGGAGGGCCAGAGTCCGCAGCAACTCTTCGGGGCGGCCATGGGCTTAATGATGGCCGCCAATAAAGATCCGCGCCTAACCAGAGTTTTCACCACCTTCACCGCCAATACCCCGCAGATCTTCGTTAACATCAACCGCGCCAGAGCCGAGGACATGGGAGTACCCATATCCCGGATATTCTCCACCCTGCAGAGTCAGCTGGGCTCGTCCTATGTTAATGACTTCAATATGGCTGGCCACACCTATCAGGTCAAGGTTCAGGCCCGGGCGGCTGACCGGGATACCATCGCCGCCATCAACAGGCTATATGTCCGCAGCAACTCCGGAGCCATGATCCCCCTGCCCAGCTTAGTGAGCCTGAAAACTATCCTCGGGCCACAGCTCATCAGCCGTTACAATCAATTCGCCAGCGCCCGATTCAACGGTCAGGGGGCACCCGGCGTCTCCTCGAGTGAGGCCATGGCCATTATGGAAAAACTGGCCCAGAACCTGCCACCCGGCTTTGGTTACGACTGGTCGTCCATGTCTTATCAGGAACAAAAGGCGGGCGGCCAGGTGACGGGGCTCTTCGCTCTGGCCCTGGTTTTTGCCTATCTCTTCCTGGTGGGGCAGTACGAGAGCTGGAATATTCCCTTAGCCGTCATTGTCTCTATTCCCATAGCCACCCTGGGAGCCCTGGCCGGACTATTCTTTATGCATATGCCGCTTTCCATCTACGCCCAGATCGGTCTGGTGCTGCTGGTGGGGCTGGCGGCCAAAAACGCCATTCTCATTGTCGAATTTGCCCGCGAACGGCATGAAGACGGCCTGAGCACCGCCGAAGCCGCCGTGGACGGAGCCCGCATCCGTTTCCGGCCGGTATTGATGACCGCCTTCACCTTTATCCTCGGTGTGCTGCCCATGGTTATCGCCACCGGGGCCGGAGCCGGCAGCAGACGGGCCATCGGCACCACGGTTTTTGCCGGAATGCTGTTCTCCACCATGTTCGGAATTTTTCTGATTCCGGTACTTTATTATATATTTCAGTCAATGCGTGAACGGGGTAACGCCTGGCGGCGCAGGAATCAGAGGACAGAATAACCAAGGGGCACGAACACAGGGGCGTATTGATATACGCCCTCCCAATTAATTCTGCCAACCAACAAAACACAACCTGTAGGGGCTCTGCCATACGCCCCCCCGAGATGCCCGGAGGATATTAAGATGACCAAAACTATTAAACTATGCGCGGGCCTCGCCCTGGCGTTCCTTTTTTCCGGCTGCGCCATGGTGGGCCCTAATTACCACCCGGTGACAGCCCATGCCCCGGCTGCCTGGCATAGCAAACTAACAGGGGGGCTGCAACCGGGGCCGGCTAATCCGCAGGCCCTGGCCCACTGGTGGACGGTGTTTCATGACCCCCTGTTGGTGAAACTGGAGAATAAAGCGCTGCGGGGCAGCCTGGATCTGAAGACGGCCCGCAGCCGGGTACGGGAAGCCAGGGCTCTTATGGGTATCAGCCGGGCCGGGTTATTCCCCCAAGTCAATTCATCCGCCAGCGCCATTAAATCACGCACCGGCAGAGGCGGAGGCGAGAGCAATCTTTATAACGCCGGTTTTGACGCCGGTTGGGAATTGGATATATTCGGCGGCCGCAGACGGGCCGTGCAGGCGGCAGCCGCCGACCTCAAGGCCCGCCGTGACGCCATGCGTGATGTCATGGTCAGCCTCACGGCCGAGGTGGGTATAAACTATGTCGATCTCAGAACCTGCCAGGCCCGTTTGAAAGCGGCCAAGGCTAATCTTGCCACCCAGAGAGAGAGTTACCAGTTAAATCAATCCCGTTACCAGGCCGGACTTATAGATGAGCTGGTCTTGGAACAATCCCGCTCCAATATGGAGTTAACCCGCTCTCAAATTCCCCAGTTGGAAACTGGAATAATCAAGGCCATGAACCGGCTGGCCGTACTTACCGGCCAGAGGCCAGGCAGCCTGGAAGGCAAATTAGCCGCCCCCGCGCCGGTACCTTCGGCCCCCGCCGCCATTACGGTCGGGGTGCCGGCCGAAACCCTGCGCCGCAGACCGGATATCCGCCAGGCCGAACAGGAATTAGCGGCTCAGACCGCCCGTATCGGGGTAGCCAAAGCAGCGCTCTACCCCAAATTCCAGCTTGCCGGCTCCATCGGCCTGGAATCCCTGC
>CAZZJP010000138.1:0-5479 GCA_964654555.1 uncultured Desulfobulbia bacterium | reverse complement strand
CACCCTGACTACTGATTTTGGCCCCGGCAGCCATTATGGCGGCCAGATGAAGGGGGTACTCAGCAGCCAGGCGCCGCGGGCAGCGGTTATTGATCTCTGCCATACCATCCGCCGCCACGACATCGCCCAGGCCGCCATGATAATTGCGTCATCCTGGCGTTTTTTCCCTGCCGCGGCCATCCATATCGTGGTGGTTGATCCAGGGGTGGGCGGAGAGCGGCAAATCATCCTGCTGACGGTGGACGGCCATTATTTTATCGCCCCGGATAACGGGGTGTTGAGCCGTCTGCCACTTGCTCATCCCCAGGCAAGGTGTTTTATTGTCCAGCGTCCTGATCTTTATCTTAAGCCCCTGAGCCGCACCTTTCACGGCCGGGATATAATGGCCCCGGCAGCCGCTCATCTCGCCTCGGGCAGACGTCCCGAAGATTTCGGCCCGGAGATTTCACCCCGCCGCTTAATCAGCCTGCCGCTGATACCTCCCCCCGAATTTGAGGAAGGCCGGCTGCGCGGCGTAATTTTAGATATCGACTCCTTCGGCAATATAGCAACCAACATCAAGGCCGCTGATCTGGCACACTTATCAACGCCGCTGGCCGCCCGCCTTAATAGCCACAAGATAACTCTCATGGCTGAGAGCTATGAACAGGCGGCTCCCGGCAGACCGCTTCTCATTATCAACAGTTCAGACGCCCTGGAAATTGCCGTAAATAAGGGCCGGGCGGCGGATTTGCTCCAGGCCGAAATCGGCATGCCGGTAATTTTAGAGGCGAGCGGCAGGATATGAATAAAGCATATCACCAGGAATTAGAACTCTTACGGCAGGATTGGCGGGAAATCTCCCAGGCTCCGGGTCTATCGGACGAACAGGTCAGCAGCCTGACCTTAAATCCCGGCCTCAAACTGCGGCAGGTAAAATGGCACGGTCTGCCTGCCCGGCTTAAAGATGAAAAAACAGAACCAGCTCCAGGGCGGGAGTTCATCCTCACCTATTATGATCCAGCCAGCGGCCCGCTGCAGAAAACGGCTGATGATAATGATTTACTGGTCATGAAGATCATGGCCGAAGGCCTCAGCCCCGCCAAGGCTGCCAGGGAAGGCGGGGTGCCGGTGGGTACCGTTGACCGTCTGCTCCAGGCGGCGGTGGACAGCGGCCTCCTGCTCCGGCCGCCCTCGGCAATCCGGCGGCCGCCATCATTCCCTCGCGGCCAGGGGATTGCCCCTGGTTTCATGGCCGCCCAGATCTTCACCCTACAATGGCATATTACCCAGAGCTGCGACCTCCATTGCCGTCATTGTTACGACCGCAGCCCCCGGCCCGCCGTGCCTTACGCCCAGGGCTTACAAATTTTGGATGACCTCCGGGAGTTCTGCCTTGAAAAAAATGTCCGGGGCCAGGTCTCATTTACCGGCGGAAACCCCCTGCTCTATCCCCATTTCCTAAAATTATACCAGGCGGCGGTGGACAGAAACCTGCAGGTGGCAATCCTCGGAAATCCCGCCAGCAGGGAGATAATGGAGAAAATCTGCGCCATCCAGCCGCCCATCTTTTATCAGGTGAGTTTAGAGGGATTAGCGGAGCATAATGATTATATCAGAGGGCAGGGGCATTTCCAGCGCCTGATGAAATTTCTACCCCTGCTGCAGGAGTTGAATATTTATTCCGTGGTGATGCTGACCCTGACCAAGGCCAATATGGAGCAGGTTCTACCCCTTGGTGAACTCTTACGAAACAAGGCGGATGAATTTACCTATAACCGCCTCGCCATGGTGGGTGAGGGGGCCGGTCTCCAGTCGGTAAAACCGGCGGACTACGAGGATTTCGCGGCCCGCTATCTTGCTGCCTGCGGCCATAATAATATCCTGAGGCCCAAGGACAATCTCCAGAATATCCTCCTGCACCGTGCCAGCCGCCCGCTTTTCGGCGGCTGCGCCGGTTACGGCTGCGGGGCGGCCTTTAATTTCCTGGCCGTCCTGCCTGACGGTGAGGCCCACGCCTGCCGTAAACTGCCATCATATATTGGTAACGCCTTTAAAGAGAAAATCAGCCATATATACAACGGCAGCCTGGCCCGCCGTTACCGGCAGGGCAGCGCGGCCTGCGCCCATTGCGATATTCGGCCGGTATGCGGCGGCTGCCTGGCGGTGGCTCACGGCTTTGGTCTTAACATTTTTACGGATAAAGACCCTTATTGCTTCCTTTAATTTTTTTCTAAATGGCAGGCTACCCTTAACGACAATCGACGGGAAAAATAGACCATCAAAGCCGCCAGCAGCCCGGCAGCAGCCACGAAAGACATAATCCAGTAGAAGACATCCACCCCGTAATTATCGGTCACATAACCACCGCTGGAGGTGGCCATGGAGCCCAGCCCAAAGATAAGGAAAAAATTAACCCCGAACCCCATGCCGTGTGAAGCCTTGCGGGTGTATTTGGCGATAAGATAATTCTGGGCCGGCTGCCAGGCGTAATAAATGAGACTGAAAAGAGCGGCATAGACAATTAACGGGGTATTGGAACGCTGGCTGATAAGATAGAGCAGTGGTGCCACGCAAAGAAAAATAAAGGCGGGGAACAGCTCCGGTTTTTTCAGTTTATCATTGATATAGCCCCCGAACCAGGCCCCGATGAGCCCCATGGAGAGAACGGCCGTAGTCAAATAACCAGCCATAACCACCGGATGATCGTTGTTGGTAATGAAATGAACCTCCTGACGGAAAAGGGCCGGGAAAAAGGTGAGAGAGCCCCGGAAAATAAAACCGGAAAGGGTACTCACCAGAAAAAGAACCAGGAGCGAAACCGGAATCAGCACAAAACCGTCCCCCGCCCCGGCCTTTTCATCTTTAGAAGTCTTATGGCCCGCCGGGCGTTTAAAGGTCTGCCGGAAGGAAAAATCCGCCTCCTCCGGAATTCTGGCCTTATAGAGGAAAAGAGCAAAACCCAGGCCGATAATCCCATAGATGATATAGGCCGAGCGCCAGCTGTTAAAGAGCCATATACAGGAGGCGGCGAAGAGCGGGGTCAAAAAAAGGCCCACATTGCCCATTACCCCGTGGATACCCAGGGCCTTACCCTTATTGACCGTAACCCGGCGGGCGATGAGGGAGAGCCCGGCCGGATGATGAATACTGGCGAACATACCAAGCAGGGCGTAAGAGAGAGCGAACCATATCAGACCATGCGATATCCCCACCAGCAGGGATGACAGAGCCATACCAATTACTCCGAGGGTAAGTACCCGCTTGGAGCCGAAACGATCAGCCAGCCAGCCGGCCGGGAATGAACCCAGGCCATAGAGGAAATAACCGATATTGGCGATAATACCAATATCCATAAAGCTCATGGAATTTTCTCCGGCAATAACCACCATCACCGCCGGGAAAATAGTCATAAAGCCGTGGGTAATAAAATGCGAGCAACTGGCCAGAAGGACTACTTTATGTTCATCGGTCATTTATTTACCTTCCCAGTCAATTTTCTGGCGCGAAAAGGGTTGATAAAAAACCTGGCCCAGATCCTTGTCATCATGTTTATCAAATATTGATTCTTCAATCTTGCGGCGGTCAATGGTGCCGAACCAGTTATCGGGCGCCGTCACATCATAATCCTGCGCCTCGGCCACGGCAATATTATATTCACTGTTATCGTAGATATTATTATGCTCAATACGTACCTTACGGGTCTGATAGAGATAGATCCCCTTTTTATTACCGGTAATCTCGTTATAGCTGATCTCCGCGTCGGCCTCTTCCTTGGGGAAGATACCGAAATATTTATTATTTTCAATGAGATTATGGCTGATAAAAGCCTTTGAATTACGAAAACCGATACCGCCCTTATTGTCATAAATGTGGTTATGGGTAATTTTCAGGTCGGAAATTTTGCCGTACCAGGGGACATTTTTGAGTTCTTCTGCTTTTTTGAAACTGATACCCACCCCGTTTTTGGCAATTTCATCATGACTGACCACCGCCTCCCCCCCATGACTGTGTACCCCGTCATAGGCGAACATAATTTTGCAGTACTCAATAATATTACCCCGGCTACCGAGAAGATTAATGGCCCCCCAGTCCTTGGGCCGGGCGTCAATGGCGGCCGAAGTAAAGACAATATGACGTTCAGGGGTACCCCTGGCAATGATCCGGCCGCGGATGATGAGCTCCGCCTCCGGGAAATAGGGCGATTCGACCCCGAACATATTAGCCGGTGATTTTTCGTCAATCCGTTTAAATTTAACCACCGTGCCGGGTTTAATGGTCAGGGTTATCCCCGGCGGCACATAGATATCACCATTTACCAATACTATCCCTGACCAGGTAGTGTTCTGTTTCAGGGTCTGCTTGTTAAGGGTGGTGGTCTTTTGATTCCCGGCGCAGGCGGAGAGCAGGATCATAATAGTTACATTAAGGATAACAGCGTATAATTTATTCATATTTTTTATTCCTCCCCTAGAATCACGGCCGACAATTTAAATTTTCTTTATCAAATTCCCATTTGGCGGGATTTTCGACGATATATTGCCGCATAAGGCCCAATTCATCTTCATTGCGAATGACTCTCTCATAAAAATTTCTCTGCCACAATTTTGTCCCGGCACTATTGCGGATTATGTTTATCTGTTTGGTAGCGGCAGATTTAAAGCCCCTGATTATGGCGCCAATCGTCTGGGATGGAGATCTAAAATCCTTTGCCGGGGCATATGGCGGCAGGCCATTCTCTGTTGGTTCGATAATCAGCACAATCCCGTGAATATGATTCGGCATAACCACAAAGACATCCAATTTTACGTTTGCGCGTAAGGCGGATGTTTTAGTCCATTCATCAACAATCGTCAATCCTATGTCATTCAACACCATTTCCCCATCTACATTGCTGCCAAAGAGACAGGCCCGATGATGGGTGCAGATGGTAATAAAATATCCCCCGGCCTGGGCATAATCATAGGCCGGTAAACGAATTGAACGGCGGTTTTTTGGTATTTGCCGGTGATGAGCCATCTAATTATCCCGTCAGGTATCTAATTTATTTTAGAAAGGGCGTATATCAATACGCCCCTACACCAACGCACCGGGGGTACAAGCCAGCATAAAGCAGCTGCTGAAACAAAACCACCAGCAAACAAATAACCGAATAGAAAGAAACAAGCGGCGGCGTAGGGGCGTATTGATATACGCCCATGGTAACGAACCACAAAAAAAATCACCAAATACAAAAACAGGCGGCGGCGCAGAGGCGTATTGATAGGCCCAAAAACAATGCGTCCCCCCTAATCCAGCCCCAGCTGATATTCCGGGGCAATACCATATCCCCGCCGCCGGTTCAACAAACCAGCGGCAATGAGCAGGGCGATACCGAGCAGAACCGCAATCCGGGCGGCGGACGGGGTGCCGGCCTGGGTACCGCCCAGGCCCCAGTTCTGCACTAGAGCCGCCCCCACCAGCATCCCCATGGTGGTAACCCCGGCGTCGGTATCTCCCT
>CAZZJP010000137.1:0-5487 GCA_964654555.1 uncultured Desulfobulbia bacterium | reverse complement strand
CGATGATGAGGTTAAGGCCACTATTGGTGAGGCTTCAGCTCCGCCGATCAGGACTATAAAAATAGGTAATGGTGATGATGCCTTTGTCGTGGGCGGGGAGACCTGTCTCGCCCGGCACGAAAAGCGCTTTGAACATCAAACCGGTATCGGGGTGCTGCTCACCACCGAGATGGATGAAGCCGCAGTCGGCAGTCGTCTTGATAATTATAATAAGTTAAGCTATGAACGAGTCGGGGTAATCATGAAACCCGATCTGGTGGCGGTTAAGGATTTGACCGACGCAGCAGCCTTTACCTCTCTTATAAAGACGGTGATTGATAAGGCTCCCGGCGCCAATATTATCTTGATGTCTGAATCAGCTGCCAATATGAAGGCCGCTCTGGAGGTTTGCTCTGACCGTCAACCTCTTATCTATGCTGCCACCGCTGACAATTATAATGATATGGCAGCCCTTGCCAAAGACTTTAAATGTCCGCTGACGGTAAAGGGGGTAAATCTTGATGATGCCGTGCATCTATCCGAGGAATTAATCAAAGCTGGTTTAAAAGATCTGATTATTGATTCCGGGGCACGTACCCTGCGCGCCGCTTTTGAGGATAATATTGTCTGTCGGCGGGCGGCAATCAACAAGAAGTACAAGCCTCTTGGCTTTCCTACCATCGCCTTTCCCTGTGAGATGAGCGATGATCTGATGATGGAGGCTATGATCTCCTCTGTGCTGGTGGCTAAATACGCCGGGATGATTATTCTCTCTGATCTTCAGGGAGATACCCTCTTCCCCTTATTTCTGGAACGGATGAACCTTTTCACTGATCCCCAGCGTCCCATGGTGGTTGAGGAGGATATTTACCCATTGAACGGCCCGGACGAAAATTCGCCGGTTATCATCACCTGTAACTTCTCACTTACCTATTTCATCGTCTCCGGCGAGATAGAGGGCTCCAAAGTTCCATCCTGGCTGCTCATTAAGGATACGGAGGGGCTTTCCGTCCTGACTGCCTGGGCAGCTGGTAAATTCGGCGCCGATCTTATTGCCCAGTTTATGAAAAAATCAGGCATTGAGGATAAGGTTAAGCATCGTGAGCTCTTGATTCCCGGTTATCTCGCCAATATTAAGGGTGAGCTGGAAGAGGAACTACCGGAATGGACAATTACCATCGGTCCTCGTGAGGCAGGGCATATTCCCGCATTTCTGAAGGAATGGAAGCCCAGCTGATATTTTTTTAAGTATCTGCTGCAAGCCAACTAAAATCTGTTTACAGCAGAGTTTTATAAGTTGATCACCGTTCGTTCCTTTGAATGATGGTTTTTCGAGCTAACACCGGTCTTCTATATTCACGATATGTCGATAAATCTAACAATTGATGGTCAGGAAATCACCGCTCAGGAGGGGATAACCGTCCTCACTGCCGCCAGGCGGGCTGGTATTCATATTCCTACCCTTTGCCGGGTTGGTGATAAAAATGCCGAGCAGCCTTGTAAATTATGTCTCGTAGAGATTGATGGAGATAAAACTCCACTTCGTTCCTGCATGACGATAGTTAAAGAGGGGATGCGGGTGATTACCTCCTCTGATGAGCTGATTGAACAGCGCAAGGAACGCCTAAGCGTTCTCGTCGCCACTCATTTTGGTGACTGTAAGGCGCCTTGTAATCTAACCTGCCCTGGGCAGATAAATGTCCAGGGCTATATCGCCCATATTGGCAAGGGCCAGTACGAAGAGGCCATGCGTCTGATTATGGAGCGCAACCCCTTTCCCTTTTCCGTGGGCCGGGTTTGCCCGAGATTCTGCGAGACTCGCTGTCGGCGGATTCTGGTGGATGAGCCGGTATCTATCAATCACCTTAAACGTTTTGTGGCTGATTGGTGTATGGCCAATAAAATTGATCTTAAGTTGAGCCGTGAACCGGCAACCGGTAAACGGGTGGCTGTTATCGGCGGCGGCCCGGCTGGTCTTACCAATGCCTTTTATCTGGCCCGTAAGGGGCATCAGGTCACGGTATTTGAGGCCATGCCCAAATTAGGCGGTATGCTGCGTTACGGAATTCCGGATTATAAAATATCCCCCAAGATTCTGGATTATGAAACCTCGGCCATTTTGCGTCTGGGAATTTCGGTAAGATTTGAACAGCGTTGGGGCGAAGATTTTCTGCTCCAGGATTTAAAGGATCAGGGCTTTGACGCCATATTTATCGGTACCGGGTCATGGGTGCCTAAACCATTGGATGTACCCGGCGCTGTCCGCCCCGGTATCTATTCAGCTACTGATTTATTAAGGCGCATGGCCGAGGGTAATCAACCGGAACTCGGGGCCACGGCGGCGGTCTTCGGCGGTAATAATATCGCTCTTGAGGCCGCCCGCTCTCTGCTGCGCTTCGGGGTGGAGCAGGTGACGGTGATCTACCCCAAAACCCGCACCGGGATGACCGCCAATCAGCGGGTTATTCATGAGGCGGAGAATGAGGGGGTACAGTTTCTCATGGTGGCCGCCCCGGTGCAGATATCAAGCTCTGATCACGGTCTGGATATTGAGCTCATCCGTATGCGTCTCACCGAGCCGGATAAGCGTGGTGTCCGTCATCCAGAGGCCATTCCCGGCAGCTCCAATCATATTGAGGTTGATTGTATTGTCCACTCCATGGGACAGATGGCCTTTGAAAAGAGTAAAATATCATCCACCGGCATTGAGGAAACCCTGGAGCTTTCCCAAAAAAATTGTTTGAAGGCGAACGTCCGGAATTCATCGACCAATGTGGAAGGCATCTTTGCTGCCGGTGACGTGGTCTCAGGGCCGCGGACGGTTATTCAGACGGTGGTTGCCGCCCGGCGGGCGGCGGAAAATATCCACAGTTATTTAATGGGGACGGCCAAACAAACCGACGAACGCTTTAATTTTACTCGGGGTCGTTCCTTTGATGATGTCGATATGCGTAATTTTGAAGGCATCAAGGTCAAGCTTCGCGAGAAAATGCCCACCCGGCCGCCGGAAATTGCCATTCAGGATTTTGATCAGATTAAACTTGGTTTCACCGAGGAGATGGCTCTTAAAGAGGCAGGCCGTTGCCTGTCCTGCGGCTGTTCGGCCTTTGAGCGCTGCAGCCTGAAGGCCCTTGCCGTGGAGCATAAGATCAATCTTAATAAAACCGGCATGGGCAAAACTCCACTTTACGCCAAAGATACCACGCATCCCACCTTAAGTGTTGATCTTAATAAATGTATATATTGTCAGCGTTGTCAGAACAGTTGTGAATACAAGGCCCTGGAGCTGACGGCGGCCGGTTTTGATGAGGCCGGCCGGGCGCAGGGGATCAAACTAACCTTTAATGATAATTGCGTGGCCTGCGGCCGTTGTGCCGAATTTTGTTCCACCGGGGCTCTGTCTAAAACAGCGGCCAATGTTCCGGTGGTTAACGAAAAAATCCGTGAAGTTAACACTACCTGTCCCTATTGCGGCGCTGGATGCCAGTTAATTCTAAGGATTAAGAATAACACTATTATGGAGGTCTGCGCCGATCCAGAGGTGGCCCCTAATTATGGCGCCCTCTGTGTCAAGGGCCGTTTCGGCTTTGACTTTGTGCAGCATCGTGATCGTCTTACCGCCCCTCTCATTCGTCAGGGCGGCCAGCTGGTGGAAACTACCTGGGAAGAGGCCTTGAATCATGTAGCCAAACACTTCTTTGACTTGAGGGCCATGTATGGCCCGGATTCCATCGCCGGATTCTCCTGCGCCCGGGCCACCAATGAAGATAATTTTATAATGCAGAAGTTTATGCGTACGGCGCTGGGGACGAATAATATCGACCACTGCGCCAGGCTCTGACACGCTCCCACTGTGGCCAGTTTGGCCATCTCCTTCGGCAGCGGCGCAATGACTAACTCCATTGCCGACATTAAAGACTCTGATGTAATCTTCATGATTGGCTCCAACGCCGATACCGGTCATCCCACCATCGGCCTGCGGATTCATCAGGCCCTGGATAACGGCACCAGGCTCATTGTGGTTGATCCCCGGGGTACCGATTTCGCCCTGCGGGCAGAACAATGGGTGCGCAATAAACCGGGCAGTGATGTCGCTCTCTTAAACGGTATGATGCGGATTATCATCAAGGAAGAACTTTTTGATAAGGAATTTGTCGAGCAGCGTACCGAGAATTTTGAAGAGCTGCTCATTGTTACCGAAAAATATACCCCATCCTATGTTGAGGAAATTACCGGAATAGATACGGAACAGCTCCATGCCGTGGCTCGTCTGTATGCCAGCCCCGGTAAGAAATGCGCTGTCTTTTACGGTATGGGTCTGGCTCATCATGCCACCGGTACTGATAATGTAAAATGTGTCGCCAATCTGGCCATGCTCTGCGGCAAGATGGGCATAGCCGGGGGCGGGGTTAATCCCCTGCGTGGTCAGAATAATGTTCAGGGTGCCTGTGATATGGGAGCCTTATTCAATACTCTGCCTGGTTATACCGGTCTTAAAAATGATGACGTTTTTGAGCGTTATGAAGAGATGTGGGGTGTTAAACTGCCCCGGCGGCCCGGTAAGGCGGCCACCGAAGTCTGGGATGCCATTCATGAGGGTGAGATTCGCGGTCTCTATATTATGGGCGAAGATCCGGTGTTGGCCGATCCCAATGCCCATCATGCCGTGCAGGCCTTGGAAAAGTTGGATTTTCTACTGGTGCAGGATATATTCCTCACTGACACGGCCAAGATGGCGGATGTGGTACTGCCGGCCTCCTGTTTTGCCGAGAAGGACGGTACCTTTACCAGTACCGAGCGGCGGGTGCAGCGGGTACGGAAGGCCGTTGATCCCCCCGGACTGGCCAGAACCGATTGGCGGATATTCTGTGAGCTGTCCAGGAAGATGGGTTATGAAATGAACTATGAATCAGCGGCGGATATTTTTGCCGAGATTGCCTCTCTTACTCCGCAGTATAAAGGAATTACCTATCAGCGAATTGAGGAAGCCGGCCTGCAATGGCCGGTACCCAATAAGAGTCATCCCGGTACCACGGTTATGCATGTTGGCAAATTTACCCAGGGTCGCGGCCTCTTTATTCCGGAGGATTACACGCCGCCCAAGGAGATGCCCGATGATGAGTTCCCCATGCTCTTCACCACCGGCCGCCATTACGCCCAGTATAATTTTGGCAGTATGACGAGGAAGACAGCTGAGCTAGGTAAGATATATGGCGAGGCCATGGCAGAGATAAACCCCCTTGATGCCCAACGTCTTGAAATTGAGGAAGGGGCCTGGATCAAGATGATCTCCAGAAGGGGTTCAGTTAAGGTACGGGCAACTTTAACTGACAGGTCACAGGTAGGGACGGTATTTATTCCCTATCATTTTGCCGAGGTTCCGGTCAATCAGTTGACCTTAAACAGCCTTGACCGCCTCTCCCGGAGTCCGCAATACAAGATATGCGCCATCAGGGTTGAGGTTCAGAGGCCGAAGGACAGAAGACATCATAATGATTTGGTATAACC
>CAZZJP010000136.1:0-5532 GCA_964654555.1 uncultured Desulfobulbia bacterium | reverse complement strand
TGGCGGCAGTATCTATCGGCGTAAGGGGATATGGCAGATTGATCTCAAGGGCAGGAATCTTGATCTTGGTGCCATCCGCCGGGTGATTCTGGCCCGGTTCGGCAAAAATGAGGTCGCGGCAAAGGTTTGTAAAATAGTGGAGGGCGGTCGGGCCAAATCGGCCAGCTACACCTTTCGCGGCCCGTTATCCGATTTCAAGCATATTAACAAGATGACTATTGCGGTAGATGTAGACCGGGCTCCCATTTTTATTCCGGACATCAACCTGCATCTTGACTGGGCCAGCGGCCCCATCACCATTATTAACGGTCAATTAGCCGGTAAGGGGCTGACGGCTGCTATTGGCGGCAGCCGGGCCAGAAACGGTGATCTTATTGTTGATCTGCCCAAGGAAGATAAAGCCTTCAAGCTTGTCTTAAACATAGACGCTGATCTTAGTGATCTCCGCAGAATATTAAAGACTGTGGTGCATAATCGTCCATTTCAGGAGGAGTTGGCCCATTTTAAAGATATAAAGGGCCGGGCTCAAGGGACATTGCGCCTCGGTGATGATCTCGATAATCTGCAAACCTGGGTTGTGGTGAGGAATATGCAGGCTGTCGGCCGTTATGACCGGCTCCCCTGGCCTTTTAATATTCAGGGCGGAGAACTTGAGGTGGCCCCGGAACGGGTAAGCTGGGACGGGCTCAGGTGTACATTGGGGCCGCATGGCATAAAGAAGAGCAGCGGCCTTGTCTCCTGGGGCGGGGGGCGGGGGCCAAGGCTGGAAATTAACTCTTTGCGGGGCGAAGCCGATCTTAGCGATCTCTGGCAGAACAGTTATCTTGATCTGGGCGGTAAACGTCATTTTTTAAGGCAGGTGCTTGCGGCCGATATCTCTGCCGTCTCTGGGACATTGCGCCTGCGGGAAGGGAGTTTAAAGGGGCCAGCCGCGCGGCCGGCGGCTTGGCAGTACACGGCCCAGGGCTCGGTGGATAATTTCCGCTTGCTTGCCCGTCATCTGCCGGAATTGACAAGCTCGGCCTTAGATGGGAAGCTCACTGATCATGGCGCCGTACTCAGCGGTATTTTCAAAGTCGCTGGCGAGAAGATATATCTTGATGGTAATTACCGCCATCATCATCTCCGGAACTGGCAGGGTACAACCAGGCTTAATGGGCAGGTGTCCCGTCGTCTCGGCCCGTGGCTTAAAGGGTTGAATTGGATTCCGCCCCGTTTCTTTCCCCGTCTGCCCTGTCAGCTGAAGGATTTCAGCCTCACCAATAACGATGCCGCCTGGGATGACTTCAGGGTTAAGGGCCGGATGCGGGCCGGGCCGCAGGGGGCGGGGGAGGCCCCGGATTTGGATTTGGATATTATCGATAACCCCAAGGCCCTGTTAATGACCTTTAAGATGGCCGATGGTATCCGGCAGGGGAGGCTAACCTATAATAAATGGCGTGCTCCCGCCCGTTCCGTTCTTACCTGGCATGGCAAATTGAGGCTGCAGGCGCTGAATAAATTTTTGGCCCGGAAATTTTTTGATCATGGTACTGTCAGCGGTTCCTTTAATATGTTTGCTCAGCGTAGTAACGGGCTGTCGGCGGCCTTTAACGGGGCGATGAGCTTTGCAGACATCAGCCTTGAGAATAAGGATGAGAGCATGCCGTTGACCGTTAAGCAGATATATCTTGCCGGTGATAACCGGAGACTGAAGATTAAAGGGGCTGAGATTAAACTGGGCCCTGATACTCTGCTCGGCCGTGGTTTTTTGACCACAAACAGCAATAATTATAAGCTCAATATGGCTGTTACCGCCAAAAAGCTGGCCTGGCATAATCTTCACCAGGCCCTGAGCATTATTAAGAGACGCCTGAGTTCAGAGGCGGCGGCCGGTAAAACAAAGGCTGAGGAACATATTATCCCGCCCAATCTGAGCGGCAGGCTTAAGTTTGATATTGGCAGTTTTTCATATCAAAATACACCCGTTGCCCATGATAATGGCAGTAAACCACATATCTATACCTGGTCGCCTGTACGGGGTCGGATCAATTTCAAAAGCCGGTCCACCGAGGTGGATTTAAATTACGCCTCTATCTGCGGGATGGATATGTCCGGCCGCTGGGATATCACACGGCCCATGGCCAGCCGCTTTAAGATTGCCTCTCAGGGGCCGGTTTTTAAGTTCGCCAAGACCCTGCCCTGTCTCGGGGTTAAGCAGAGCCTCATTGAAGGGCCATTTTCACTGGATGCCGAACTTACGGGAATACCGGGTAACTGGCGCGCGGGGCATATTAATCTCCAGTCAGATCATGGTCTGATCCGCAGAATGGATTTATTGTCCCGCATATTCACGGTAATTAATTTTACCGATTTGTTGACCTGGCAGAATAAATCAACCACCGGGCACGAGGGCCTGGAATATAATCAGCTTAATATCAAAACCAGTGTAAAAGATAATGTGGTGACGGTGAATCGTCTGGTATTGAAGGGTAAAGGGGTTAATCTCTCGGGCCGGGGAACCATAACCCTGCCTCAGCGCCGGGTAGATCTAACCTTCTTTGTCGCCCCCTTAAAGATGATTGATTCCGTGGTTACCAGTATTCCACTCGTGGGCCGGGCTCTCGGAGGTAAGAAAGGTTCCATTCTGACCTTCCCGGTGTCGGTGAAGGGGCCGCTTGCCGACCCGGAGGTTACGGCTCTGCCGCCTGGGGCCGTCGGCAAGGCGGCCATGGAATTTGTTATTGATACCCTGACTCTGCCCTTCCGGATATTATCGCCCCTGCTGCCCGCTGAAAAGACTGGTAAAGGTAAATGAGCTTTAACCACGGAAGGCACGGAAGACACGAAAAAAACTAAAAGCAATTTCGTGCCTTTCGTGTTTCCCGTGGTTAGTATTTTTGAAGTGTATCGGGAAATGGGGTGCGGATTTCTGGCAGTTATCCCAGAGTACAGATTGAACGATTTGTTTTATAAAACCACGGAGATGAGATGAAAAGCTGTTTAACCACGGAAGGCACGGAAGACACGAAAAAAACTTAAAAGCAATTTCGTGCCTTTCGTGTTTTCCGTGGTTAATAGCTTTTAACGAAGACAGCCAGAGCCCGTTCTGCCTTATTGCCGGGCATAGTAAAGCGTAAGGTTTTGGTATGCTTAAAGGGGCTGGCTGGATCATCGTGCTGCCAGGCCTTTAATTCCTCCTTCAGCCTGGGGCCCTTCATGCAGATAATGGTGCTGTGGGGCGGGCAGCTGGCGACCATCTTTAGGAAAGGGCCGATGGCGGTCAAGGCCCTGCAGGTGATGATATCGGGCTGGCCGTAAGCCGGCCATGCCTCTTTATCCTCCCGCAGACGTTCTTCTATTACCCTTATCTTATCGAGGTGCAGGCAGCGGATAACATGGCGCAGAAAGGAAGCTCGTTTTTGGCGCGGTTCCATTAGAGTTACCGTAAGTTCTGGGCAGGCAATTTTAAGGGCCAGGCCGGGGAATCCGGCGCCGCTTCCCACATCTAACAGGCTCTGCGCCTTTTGGCTGGCAATCAGGGGTAGGAGGGTGAGGGAATCTAAAAAATGATTCTCAATAATCTGCTCTGGGGCCGCTCGGGCCACCAGATTGATCTTGCGGCCCCATTTCTCAAGTTCGGCAAAATAACGCTGGAGATTGGCAAGAGCCGCGGGGCTTGGGGCTGGGATATCCAGGGCGTCTAAGCCATTTTTCAGGGCCGCTGTAAAGTTAAGTGTGCCTTCAGCCATTTTTCAACCGTACATCCACGGACAGGGCGTGGGCCGAGAGGCCTTCAAGATTGGCAATGGCCATAATATCCTCCGCGTCATTCAGCAGGGCCTGACGGGAATAGGAGATCAGGCTGCTTTTTTTGAGAAATGTCTCCACTCCGAGGGAAGATGAGTAACGGGCTGTGCCCATGGTGGGCAGAACATGGTTGGGACCGGCGAGATAATCGCCCACGGCTTCCGGGGCATCGGGGCCCAGGAAGATGGCTCCGGCATGCCGGATTTTGGGCAGCCATTGAAAAGGCTCTTCGATCATCAGTTCCAGATGCTCGGCGGCCAGAATATTGGTTAGTTTGAGGGCCTCCTCAAGATCAGCGGCCTGGAGAATGGTTCCCCGGCTACTAAGGGATTGGCGGGCAATCTCCTCCCGGCTCAGGCGGGGCAGTAAGGCTGCCAGTTCCTCATTTACCTGCCGGCCCAGTTCCGGGCTGGTGGTGATGAGTACAGCCAGAGCCAGGGGATCATGCTCGGCCTGAGCCAGCATGTCGGCGGCGATATAGGTGGGATTGGCGGATTTATCGGCCACAATCAGCACCTCGCTGGGGCCGGCGATCATATCTATCCGCACCCGGCCCGCCACCTGCTTTTTGGCCTCGGTAACGAATTGATTACCCGGCCCCACCACCACATCCACCGGGGCGATAGTGGTGGTGCCATAGGCCAGGGCGGCGATGCCCCAGGCGCTGCCGGCCTTGTAGATCTCCTTGATGCCGATTTGAGCGGCGGCATAGGTTAAGGCCGGATTGATGCCGCCCTCCGCGGCGGGTGGGGTCAGCATTACTAAGCGTTTTACACCGGCGATAACTGCTGGAATACCGTTCATGAGTACCGACGAGACTAAGGGCGTCTTACCGCCCTGGCCGCCGGGGACATAAAGCCCGGCCGAGTCCACCGGATGTACCAGGCGGCCGGTAATGGCCCCGTCGTCACGGGTGACGAGCCATGATTCCTGTTTCTCGTGCTCATGAAAATCACGTACCCGGCCAATGGCCTTATTGATGGTGGCCTTTAACTCCGGCTTGAGCTTGGACTCGGCCGCCTCTATCTCGGCCGCACTTACCCGGAGGTGTTCCTGGTCAAGATTAGGGGCATCAAATTTATTGGTGTATTCCAAGAGCGCCTCGTCACCACGGGCTCTGACCTCGGCGATTATAGCGCTCACTATTTGGCGGCGTTTGTCATCGGCGCTCTGATACCGGTCTTCCAAGCGTTTTATTAATTTCTTCCCCTCGCTGGTGGAGGTTACAACTGGTGTAATAATCATCTTGCCTGCCTTCTGGAAAATTTGTTGTTGTTTATTTCAGTCTTTAAAACCTGGTTGTAATCAGGCCTGGATTGTAACGAAAAAATCGCCTGAAAACTATGTAAAAGTTCATTTAACGGTTTTATTAGGTCGTATTATGGGGTATTAATCCGCTTTGGTTATGGAGTGTACTAAAAATGAATGACAAAGACATTATTCTCATCGCCCGCGGCCTTACCAAGTCCTATGGCGGCCGCCAGGCGGTAAAGGGGCTTGATCTGACGATCAGGCGGGGCGAATGCTTCGGTTTTTTAGGCCCCAATGGAGCCGGGAAGACCACCACTATTCAGATGATTCTGGGTTTGGTGATTAAGGACAGCGGTGAGCTGCGGGTTTTTGATCTGACAATTCCGCGTGATCTGAGGGCGATTAAGTCCCGGCTGGGGGTGGTGCCGCAGAATGACAATCTTGATCCCGACCTTACGGTTCTGGAGAATCTTCTGACCTATGCCGGTTATT
>CAZZJP010000135.1:0-5559 GCA_964654555.1 uncultured Desulfobulbia bacterium | reverse complement strand
TACGGTGGGAAGATAGGAAAAAAATGCGAACCACATTAAATACCATATATGCCGGAATCCAGAACAATCTTGACCGGATTACCACCAGTATGGCTCATATCAATGAGCAGATATCCTCTGGCAGCCAGCTGTCCCGGCTTTCTGATAACCCGGTTAATCTGGTCAGCGCCCTGCGTTTTCGGACTACCGTGGCGGAGTTGAAACAGTTCAAGGGTAATATTACCAGTGGCGGTAATGTTATCAGCGCCTCGGAGACCGCCATGACCCAGATGAAGGATCTGGCACTGCGGGCCAAGACCCTCGCTATTCAGGCCGTTGATCCCGCCTTGAGCACCGACAATCAGAAGGCCCTGGCCGTGGAGGTCAAGAATCTCTTTGAACAGGCGGTGCAGCTTAGTAATACCCAGGAAAATGGCAAATTTATCTTTGGCGGTGAGCGCACTAATGGTTATACCGCCTTGGAACCGGCCCCCTTCATCAAAGATAAGGGTGATGGCCATTGGATTAATGGCAGCGGTCACAATATGGGCGGCCTGACCTCCACGGTGCTTAATACTGCCCCTGCCGATTTGGCGGCCAATGATTTACTGATAAACGGCACGGATGTGGGGGCGGTGACTCTGACTCCGGCCGGTTCCTTGGGACTTAATATGCAGGGTGCCGCTAATCTGAAGACCGCTATAGATGGCAAAATCTTTGGCGGTACGACGATGAGCGCCAGGCTGACCACCGAGATTAAGGCCACCGCCGCCACCACCGCTGCCACCGCCGATGGCACAATCTCCTTTGATCTTAATAATCGTCACATCTCGGTAACCGTGACCAACGGTACGACTGCCGCTGCCATCAATAGCGCCATCGTCAGCGCCGTTGAGGCCGAAAAGGATGTAACCGGGGTGACGGCCGAGATCGGTAACGGGACAAATGGTGCGGCAGCCGATGTTCTAATTTTAAAAAATGCCGAGACCGGGGATGGAAATGCCATTACCATCGCCAATTTCAGCGCCGGTACCACCGGAAGCGCGATAAATTTGGCCAATGGTTTACAAGCGGCCGATGCTACTCATAACACCGGCCAGATAACCCTCTCCGGTGATAGTTCATTCAGTATGACGACCAGCCCCAATCCCCCCGATGATACCATCCTCAAACAACTGGGCCTGGACGGCGGCGGCAAGGGGGATTATGACGCGGCTGCTGACGGTAAGCTGGTCTATGGCTATCCGCTGACCAGCGGTGATCTGCGGGTCAATGGGATATTGGTGCCAGCCACGGCCGCCGACGGTCTCTCCGATGTTTACGCCGCCTCTTCGGCGGCTGCCAAGGCCACGGCTATTAATTCACTGACTACCCAGACCGGGGTCACCGCCAAGGTTGATCCGGCCCACGTCACGGCTAACGGCGAGGTGAACAGCGGTACAGAAAAGACCATGCTCACCGGCACGGTAACCAATAACACCATTAACGCCAATGATCTGGCGATTAACGGTACGGCGCTTAATGCCATCAATAGCGGGGCGGTGACCAACGGCCTTAATATGGCTAAGGCCTTTAATGCCAGAACCGAAATTAACGCCATCAAAAATAGCACCGGGGTCGAGGGGCTGCTTACCACCCAGTACGCCGGATCGGCGGCAACCGCCCCAGGCCCTCAGGCCCTGGATTTTACCTTGAACGGGGTCTCGGTGGCGCTTACCACTGGCGGGGTCAGTCCGGCCGCCACTGCCGCGGATATTGTCTCAGCCCTTAACACGTTGAGTAAGCAGACCGGGGTTACGGCCAGCGTTGGTAGCGGGGCCAATGGCGGGGTGCTGAACAGCGTTGTCCTAACCAATACGGAGAGTGGTGATGAAAGTAACATAGTCGTGGCTGATTTATCCGCCGGAGAAACTACCCTCTCCGGCCTCAGTAATGTCAATCAGGCCGTCGATAATGCGCATAATACCGGCGAGATATCCTTTGCTTCGGATGCCGCTTTTACCATTACCAGCCCCACTACCTCACCGCCTGCCGATACGATTATCCAGGAATTGGGGCTGAGTTCCCAGAATAGTGACGGGCAGATAGATTATGGCTCTACGCCGCGATTTCTTGATACTGGCGATTTGCGGATCAACGGGGTAGATATATTTACTATCCCCACTAAGGTGAGCGGCAAGGATTCCACTAATGTCCTCTTGGATGCCATCAACGCCCAGAGCGCTGCCACCGGGGTCAAGGGCACGCGGGGCGCGGACGGTAGTCTGCAGCTTACCGCCGTGGACGGCCGTAATATCCATCTTCAGACCTCGGTGCATGGTGAAGATATTACCAGATTAAACGGCGGCGTTGAGCAGAGAGACCGGGTATATTCAGGAACTCTGCAACTACGCTCTGACCGTAAATTTATTTTGGAGACCGTTGATCCAACGGTTAATTCAACCGAACCAGGGCTGGGAGCTTTGGGAATGGCCGGCGGTACGTCGGTAAGTGGTGAACCGGATGATACCAGTGGTGATGGCCGTATTGATGTCTTCAGTATCCATGACCGGGAGGGCAGCGTGCGTTATGCCGGTGACCGGACTGGCAGTTTGAATATCAAGATTGGCAAGACCAGTACTATGCAGGTGGGAGATAATGGCAAGACCGGTATTGTTGATACCACTCTTTTTACGACCCTTAAAGGTCTGGAAGACGCCCTGGAAAACAAAAATTTCACTACAGTAACCGGTATTCACGCCGCGTCATCCACCTCGCAGCTATTGAACAGCAAGGCCACCGGCTTAGAACCGGAGGATCAACTGTCTTCAGAGGATCTGTTTAGCAGCGGGACTTTTAAGGTTACAGTCACCGACCACGATTATTATCCGCCCCGTTCCGTACCTATGACCATTAATGTTGATCCTGCTGTTGATTCCTTAGACAGCGTAACCAGCCGTATTGATGGTATTCCCCATGTCTCGGCAAGCTGGGATTCTGACGGCAAACTGGTTATAAGTTCCGATAACTCTGATCGTTATACCATCGCCTTAAGTGATGACAGCAGTAATTTCCTTAAGGCAACTGGAGTAGCGCCGGAATTTATGCAGCAGCAGGCCATCGGGCAGGAGATGGATAACATCGATAACCTGATGAGTAAATTAACGGAGCAGATTTCCAATTTCGGGGCCCGGGCCAATCGGATAAACATACAGACCCAGATTTATACGGATATGGAGGTTTCTACCAAGAGCAACCTCTCCGAGGTGCAGGATACGGATATGATTAAGGCGGTGATGGCTTTAAAGACCAAGGAAACAGCATATCAGGCCGCGCTGGCCGCCGCCAGTAAGACCATGCAGCTCAGTCTGGTTGATTTTCTTAAATAGGGCTTGATGTAAGATAATTTGCGGTATCAGGAAATCCTGTTTATCCGGGGGAAGGCGTGCAAAACGCATTTAATCCGCCGCCTCCTGATCGCTATTGGCACGGTTGTAGGGGCGTATTGAATACGCCTTGGTGGGTATAATCCCTGGATTTGTAAAAAAAAATCAGTAACAGCCAAACGTAAGACTTAGTTGCAGAGGAGTAAAGCCAGGGAGGGCTTAAAATGTTAATTCTGACCAGAAAAATCGGTGAAAGTATTGCCATCGGTGATCAGATAAAGGTAAAAGTGTTGGAAATCAAGGGGGGGCAGGTCAAACTCGGTATTGAGGCCCCGGCGGCAGTGACTGTCCATCGTGAGGAGATTTTTAACCGCATTATGGAAGAAAACAAAAGGGCCGCCGCCGGAGCTGATCTGGATCTGCAAACCGCGGCCCGCTTGCTGGGCAGTAAGGCCGTCATTAAACACTAAAATCACTGCCTGGTTCATCTTCTGGCAGTTCATCTTTATAAAAAAAATAATGGAAAACTCCGCTGAAATTATCGCAGGCCGGGATACGCTGATTCACACAAGTCGTTTTGGTGCTATTGAAATTGACGAGGACAAAATTATTACCATGACCTCTCCTGTCCTGGGATTTCCCGATGACCGGCAGTTTATCTTAATTCCCCATGCCAAGGATTCACCTTTCTGGTGGCTGCAGGCTGTTCAGAATCCACCTCTGGCCTTTGCGGTTCTGCAGGCGGCCCGCTTAAACACCAGCTATGAACCGGAGATTGGCCGTCTAATCCGCGACGAATTATCTCTATCTAAGGGTGAGGCGCCGGAGATTCTGGTGATTCTGACTATCCCAAGGGGTCGTCCGGAGGAGATGACCGCCAACCTCTTAGGCCCCATTGTGGTTAATACCACCAAAAAGTTGGCTCGTCAGGTTGTACTGGATGACAGCCGTTATGATCCCTGCTGGTCGCTTACCTCATAAATAAAGGTATTGTAAATAAAATCCGTCTTACAGTAAGTTTTCAGGCATGATTTGTGCGATCTTGCGGCTTTAAAAATTACTATGCCCTGGAGTCTTTAAACCTGTCCCTTTGCCCCTTCCTGAAAATGGCAGGGGCTTTTGCCGCCTTTATCCTCCCCCATGTATTTGCCGGTAGCAAACTCCCTAATATATCTTATTTTTCGATGAACGCTTAAAGCGATTGACAATCGTTTTCAATTTTAGGTAAATTTAGTAATTGTTTAGCAGCACCCCATCTCGGAGTCTACGAGCTGGAACACTGCTGAACAGTTACGCTCTATGGTTATCGTTACTTTTATGCATCACGCTGAATAGTTACTAAATTTATTTAGTTGTGTGAAAAATTAATTATTTATTTACAGGGGGGCTTCATGTATTCCCGTAATTCATTGGCAAAATACAATGGGCGGGTGAAATGCCGGTTCTTTGCCATGGCGCAGAAGGAATTCAACGCCGTATTCTTTATATTAATATTGTTGCTTACTGTCTCGATAAACAACAGCGCGGCTCAGGAGGGCCCTCAGGCACCGCCGGCGGCGGTATCTGGCCAAAGCACTGCCCTTAAAGATAATGACGGGGTGTATGATTATCTGCTTGGCCTTTCCATGGCTGAGCTGGCCCGACTGCCCATTCAGTCTTCAGGCCTTTTTCCCATGTCGCGCAGTCAGGCTCCCGGCAGTCATTATGTGGTTGAGATTGAGCAGCTGCGACGTATGGGTATTCGTTCCATCGCCGAATACATTGACCGCCAGGTGCCGGGGATGTCCACCGCTACTCATGGCAATCAGGGTACTATCATTGGAGTTCGGGGAATGCTCATTGATAATAACTCGAAGACCATCATGCTGCGCGATAATGTCAATATTAATAATCGCCAAATACTGGGGATAAACGGCTCCGATCTTTCCACAACCCTGCTGGGTGATATTGAGCGGGTGGAGGTATCCACCGGCCCCGGCACCCTGCGCTATGGCTCAGGGGCCATTAATGGTTCCATAAATCTGATCAGCGCCACGGGGAAGAGCCGGAAAGGTCTGCGTCTGTACACCATGGCGGGCAGCGGTGATTTCCGGCAGGTGGAGGGCAGTTACGGCCGAGTGCTTAGTGAGCGCTTAAATTATTTTATCTATGGCGGTTACAGTAAAGATGATGGTGTCCGGCCGCATTACACTCTGCCCATATCCCAATGGTCTAA
>CAZZJP010000134.1:0-5567 GCA_964654555.1 uncultured Desulfobulbia bacterium | reverse complement strand
TTGCCGCCCAGAGGCGGTAAGACATCATCAACCTGGGCCATAATCTCCGGAGCCAAACCCCAGCCGGTGCCAAAAAGCAAAAGCGTCCGCTCTCCGGCCGCCAGGCGCTGCCTAGACTGGTTATAATCTATGGTTGCCGCACCGTAAGCGGCGGTGGTCGCCATTACATGATAACGACCGCCGCGGCTCCCGGCCTCCTTGAAAAGGCTCTCTAAACTGTCGACTACCACCACCTTGGCCAGAGCCTGACCCCGGTCAGGATTATAAACGGCCCCAAAGCCCTGCCGCCAATGTTCTATAATCTCCATGGCGAGGCGTTGCTGATCCTCATAGGGGGTAACCACATAATAAGTTCCCACCCCATAGGTTGCCGAAGCCCGGGCAATATCATGGAGATCAAGATTGGTTATTGCCGAGCCGATAATCTCTTTATTTTTATTACAGACCGGGTAATGTACCAGAGCCACGTCGAGTTTAACCTCGGCCGTCTCAGCCCGCAGACCGTTAGTTTCAACGCCATCGGCCTTTAAATTCTTTAATTCATCGCCACTGAACCGCGCCCCGGCCAATAAATCAGGCCGCCGCGCCCTTGTCCGCTTAACCGACTGAGCCAGACGCCAGCGCCTGATGGCCTGATGATCGCCGGACATCAAGACCTCGGGCACCTCACGACCGGCAAAAACCCGCGGCCGGGTAAACTGCGGATGCTTAAGCAGCCCGCGGCTGAAGGAATCCCGGCCGGCAGAGTCCTCACATCCCAGCACACCTGGCAATAAACGGCTTATAGAATCAATAAGCACCATGGCCGGCAACTCACCGCCGGTGAGGACATAATCGCCGATGGAGACCTCTTCATCAATATAATCTGCCAGACGGTCGTCTATCCCCTCATAACGGCCGCAAATAAGAATCAGATGCTCGTATTCAGCCAGCTCAGCGGCCAGAGCCTGATTATAGGGCCGGCCCTGCGGACTTAAAAATACCACATGGCCGCCGGCCCGTTCAGTCTTCACCGCCTGCAGAGCAGCGGCAACTGGCTCCGGTTTCATCACCATGCCCTCACCGCCGCCGAAGGGGCGATCATCGGTCATGGCGTGCTTATCAAGGGCAAAGTCCCGAATATTATGGCTCTTAATCTCCAGAATACCGGCCGCCCTGGCCCGTCTGATAATACCCTCATTAAGGGGGGATTCCAGCAGATCAGGGAATATCGTCAGAATATCAAAACGCATTAAGGAAGATTGATTTCCAGCAGACCGGGCGGCGGATCAATGACCAGCACCCCGGCCGCCTTATCAAGACTGACCATAATCTCATTGATGGCCGGCACCAGATACTCACTGCTGCCATCGGTGATAATTAAAACATCATGAGCCCCGGTGGCCAGTAAGGACTGTACCCGTCCCAGCCTCAGACCGGCAATGGTTTTGACCTCTAAGCCCTCCACCTCATGCCAGTAGAATTCGTCAGCACCAAGCTCCGGCAATGATTCTTCATCACCCCACACCTCGCTGCCAACCAACTCCTCAGCCATATCACGGCCTACAACTCCCGTTAGCTGCATAATTGCCAAACGGCCTTGAGGACGAATCCTCTCCAGCTTGAAGATACGCCCCTCACCACCATGGCGCAACTCAATTTCGGCCATGGTAAGCAGATCTTCCGGAACTCCAGAGAAGGGCAAAACCTTAACCTCGCCCTTTATGCCGTGGGCCTTAACTATCTTACCCAGTTCTACGCGTGTGGTCATGAGACCCTCCCGCTATCCATTATGGATGAGCAGAAGCTATTCGATAATCTCAAGGCGGGCTCGTTTATCCACTTTCCGGGCCGAAGCGCTGAGCAATGTTCTGATGGCTCTCGCCGTGCGTCCCTGTTTACCGATAACCTTGCCAAGATCATCCTGAGCGACCCGCAGTTCCTCAAGAATCGTGCCGTCAGTATCGATCTCATCGACCCGCACCTCTTCGGGATTATCGACCAGAGCCTTAGCAATAAAGCTGACCAATTCCTTCATAACAAAAAGAGCAAAGAAATTACTCGGCCGCCGCCGGGGCCGGATGGGCCTTAAACAGGCTCTTCACCGTGGTAGTGGGCAAAGCGCCTTTGGCCATCCAGGAGGCAACTTTATCATACTGGATATTAACGGCAACCGGGGATTTAAGAGGATCATAAGTGCCGACAATTTCCAGAAACTTACCATTACGACTGGCCTCGGAATTCTGCACGACAATTCTATAAAAGGGTTTCTTCTTGCGGCCCAGCCGACTTAATCTGATTCTTACTGCCATTACATGCTCTCCATTATATTATTTATTATGTAAATATTTAGCTGCGCCCAGCCTGCGGCCGATAATGCCGTTCAGCAGATAACACCATATCAGTATCAGCCCAAAACCGCTCAGCGGAAAAGCCCTTTAGGCCGTTTGCGTCTCTTTTTACCGGTCAGCCTGACGGCCGCGCCACCCATCTTAGGGCCGCGCATCTTGCGCATCATCTTTAGCATCTCGCTGTAACTCTTTAATACCTTATTGACATCCTGCACCGTAGTGCCGGAACCCGCCGCAATGCGTTTGCGACGGCTGGCGTTAATAATCTGATAACGACGGCGTTCTTTGTCAGTCATGGAGTTGATAATCGCCTCCACCTTGCCCAGTTCCCGTTCATCCGGCTTGGGCATATCCTTCATCTTTTTGAGCTTGTTAATTCCCGGTATCATACCCATAATCTGTTCCAGACTGCCCATCTTCTTGATTTGCTGGATCTGATCCCGGAAATCGCCGAGGGTAAAGGCATCTTTCTGCAGTTTTTTGGCCAGTTTGGCTGCCTTTTTCTTGTCGACAACCTCCTCGGCCTTTTCAATCAGGGAGAGGACATCACCCATGCCCAGGATACGGGAGGCGAGACGGTCAGGATGAAAGACATCAAGGGCCTCCAGGCCCTCGCCGGTACCAACAAATTTTATGGGGCAGTTGGTTACCTTTTTAATGGACAGGGCCGCGCCGCCCCTGGCATCGCCCTCCATTTTAGAGAGAATAACACCGCTGATATTCAGCTGCTGATGAAACTGTTCAGCGACACTGACCGCGTCCTGGCCGGTCATGGCATCGGCCACCAGCATAATCTCCGCCGGTTGCACCGCCTCTTTGATGCGCACCAGCTCCGCCATCAATTTTTCATCGACATGCAGACGGCCGGCGGTATCAATAATTACCGTGTCATAATTCTCATGCTGAGCAACCAGCACCGCATTGCGGCTTATATCCACCGGATCCTGCTCGACCTTAGAGGGATGCACCGGTACGTTAATACTCTCACCGAGTACCCGCAACTGTTCGATAGCCGCGGGGCGATAGACATCCGCCGGAGCCAGATATGGCCGCCGCCCCTTTCTTTTAAGGAGCTTGGCGAGTTTGGCGGAGGAGGTCGTCTTGCCGGAACCCTGCAGACCTACCATCAGAATAATTGCCGGTGAGGAACCGCCGAGCTGAAGGTCAACGGATTCTCCGCCGAGCAGATCAATCAGGGCTTCATGGACAATCCCGATAACCTGCTGCCCTGGTGACAGACTCCGCAGTACCTCCTGCCCCACCGCCTTCTCAGTCAGAGAGGCGATGAACTCCTTAACCACCTTGAAGTTGACATCGGCCTCCAGCAAGGCCAGACGCACCTCACGCAGGGCATCTTTTATATTATCTTCAGAGAGTTTACCGTGCCCGCGGAGCTTTTTAAAGACCTCTTCTAAGCGGTCGGAGAGATTATCAAACATTATTTTCTATTAACTATTCAGCTTGATGTATACACAGGCAATACCTGTAATTTTTATCTATTTACAATACCACAACCTTAATTTTGGAACATCCAACAAAATTGCAGAATTTTTTAAAATACCTTTGTTGAGCAAATTTGTCAAGCCTCAAACAGGGCAGGCAAATCCCGCCGACAATTATTCAGGGTTTCCAGACTGTCAATCTGGCAGCAGACACAATCCCCCCCCCTGGGCAGTATACGCTTCATCAGACCGCTGAGCACCTTTTTAGGGCCCACCTCGATAAAAGTTTTAACTCCCAGAGCCCGCAGGGTATTAATTATATCGAGCCAGCGCACCATAGACACCACTTGACGGGCCATTATCGCCCTGATCTCATCGGGGTCTTCCGCCGCGGCGGCCGTTACATTAAACAGAACCGGGGTCAGAGGCTTCCGCAGCTCCGTGGCCTGTAATATCTTCTCAAATTCCGGCACCGCCGCCGCCATCAGCGGACTATGATTGGCAATACTGACCGGCAGGGGAATGGCCTTGCCGCCCTCTTCAACTGTTAGATCTCCGGCCCGCCGTACCGCTGCCGCCGTCCCGGATACCACAATCTGCTGACTGGAATTATAATTACCGATACTGATTTCCGCCCTGCAATCCATCTGAGTTAGAATGGCCTCAACCGCCTCAATATCAAGGCCAAGAATGGCCAGCATGCCGCCGGGATTTTTGGCGCCCGCCGCCGCCATTATCCGGCCCCTGCCACTCACCAGCCGGATGGCATCCTCGCCGTTCAAGGCTCCGGCAGCCCACAGGGCGGAATATTCCCCCAATGAATGACCAGCAAAATAATCGGCCCGCAACCCGGCCTTGCTGGCGGCCTGCCAGCAAATCATATTGACCGCCGTCATCGCTGGCTGCAGATTCTCCGCCCTGGTTAACTCATCCATGGGGCCGTTAAAACATAAATCGACGATGGGCAGGCCGCTAACCTCCTGCGCCATGGTCATAATCTTCATTGCCTCGCCATCATTCTCAGCCAGTTCCCGCCCCATACCAACATATTGCGAACCTTGACCGGGAAAGATAACCGCTGTCTTTGTCTTGTCCATATTTTCCTTTAATTCCTTACTTATTTACTGCTCAAGCCGCCGCCCGCAGACGGTGAAATCATAAGCGTTTACAGGAGCGGGTTTGCAGGGGGCCTGCTGGTTTCCCCCTGTGATCAATTCACGTTAAATCTTACAGAAAACCTTAAAGAACACATCTCCTACAGTTTTGTATCTTTGTGCCTCCCGCCTATAAGCTGCTCCAGGACAAGTATAGTTACCCCAATGGTTATAGCCGAATCCGCCAGATTAAAGGCCGGCCAGTGATGACCGTGATAATAAAAATCCAGAAAGTCCACCACCGCCCCCTGCCGCAGACGATCAATGAGATTACCGGCCGCCCCCCCGGCAATAAGCGCAATTGCCCAAGAGGCCGCCCAGCCCTGGCCCCTTAAACGGCGCAGGGCAACAACCATTACCACAAGAGCAATAACAGCGGTAGCAACAAAAAACACCTGACGCCAGAGACCATAATGACCATTCAAAAAGCCGAAGGCTGCCCCGCTGTTGGTGAGATAGGTCAAATTAAAGAGGCCGGGAATAATCTCGCGGCTCTCGAAGAGGGTGAAAGTCTTGACAATCCAGGCCTTAGTCGCCTGATCAAGAATGATTACCGCAATGATAATCAGATACGCCATTCAAACTCCTTCCAGCTCAAGCATAACCCCGGCGCAACGCTCACAGATGGTGGGATGAACCGA
>CAZZJP010000133.1:0-5585 GCA_964654555.1 uncultured Desulfobulbia bacterium | reverse complement strand
ACAGTGACTGGCCCTTACCCGGCTTGGAAAACTGAAAATCAGTTACCACATAGGGGTCACCATCTATCTCAATCTTTAATCCCTTACGTAAATCAGAGGCATTATACATATAAATCTCCAGCTTAATACTTATAGATAATCACCAAACCGATCAGATACCGTAACATCGTGAAACCTGAATTTTTTATATCTCAGCTTGGGGAAACAAGGCAGACAGCACCTCTTTATCTTTTAAAATCTCCTGAAAACGTTCGTAAACCGATATAAAATGGTCTGGAATCGTACCAAGACTCAGCATCTTATCCCGAGCCTTGGCCAGCAGCGTGTGGTCACAATCATGAATAGCCTGAAATATGCGGTCAAAGACCTCCAATGGCCGCTTCTCGTAGGGCGGCGGAATCTTCTGCAGGGCCAGGACGGCCTCATCCACCGTGAGATGAGCTATTATATTAATCAGGATGGGAATATCATAAATTTCAGCGCATTCCAGAAGCCGCATAATGATCTCGCGGGGTAAACTGCTGATATCTAAAATTTCGGCCTTGGGGCTGGCGGCCGAATTTCCACCCCCAATAATATTGTCATACTGGTATTCTTCAATAAGCAGATGAATATAGGGGGCGATTTCCTGATCCGTCAGGCGACCTTTACGCAGAACCCGCAGCAGCCAGGCCCGCTTACGTTCCGGGGTGAGAGCTACAAAGGGCAGGGCCTCTGACCATATTTTTCTAAAAAGATTAGCCTTTGCCATGAATGGCATTATTTATAATTTAATTTTATTTTTCTGACAAGGCCTTTTGGGTCTTATATCCCCCAGATATCTTTGGCATACTCGCTGATGGTGCGGTCGCTGGAAAATTTACCCATATTGGCCACATTCAGGATGGCCTTTTCAGACCAGAGACGGCTGTCCCGGTAAGTATCAGCCACCCGGAGCTGACATTTTAAATAGTCCTCCAGATCAATGAGGTGCAGGTATGGATCACGGTTGTGATTTAACAGGTCATCAACAATGGGCCGAAAAAGATTCTGATCACCGTTACTAAAACAACCGTCGCTGATGGCATCCACCACCCGCCGGATCTCCTCGTTCTGCTCATAGATCATGCCAGGTGTCCGCCGCGGGGCCTTTTTCTCCCACTGGGCCTCCTCGGCGTTAAGCCCGAAGATGAAGATGTTTTCGGCCCCGACCTCCTCCATTATCTCAATATTAGCGCCATCCAAGGTACCAATGGTCAGAGCGCCGTTCAGGGAAAATTTCATGTTCCCGGTACCGGAAGCCTCGGTACCGGCGGTTGATATCTGCTCCGAAAGATCAGCGGCCGGGATAATTATTTCGGCCCTGGAAACCCCGTAATTAGGGATAAAAACTACCTTCAGAAACTCGCCCACCCGCGGATCGTTATTTACCACATCGGCGACAGAGTTAATGAGTTTAATGATGAGCTTGGCCTTCCAGTAACTCGGTGCCGCCTTGCCGGCAAAAATACAGGTTCTGGGCACAACTTCTTCCGTCTGGCTGATAATACGCTGATAAAGAGAGATAACATGCAGCAGGTTTAAGAGCTGCCGTTTATACTCATGAATACGCTTCACCTGCACATCAAAAAGCGAATCGAGATTAACCTCAACCTGGCAGGCCCTCTTGATAAGGCGGGCCAGAACCTTTTTGTTGCGGCGCTTGGCAGCCATAAATTTTTTCTGGAAATCGGCTTGGGCGGCAAACTCGCGCAGGCCCCTTAATTGCTCCAGATCGGTAATCCAATCCTCACCAATTTTGTCCTTAATCAGGGAGCTTAAGGGTGGATTACATTTTAAGAGCCAGCGCCGGGGGGTTATGCCGTTGGTTTTGTTATTAAACAGAGTTGGCCGCAGCTCATCAAAATACTTAAAAAGTCTGGTACGCAGCAAATTTGTGTGCAGGGCAGCCACCCCGTTCACCGAATGACTGCCGACAATGGCGAGATTGGCCATTCTTACCCGTTTGGGCGGCCCCTCATCAATAATTGACATGGCCTTGACCCGCTCATCATCACCAGGATATCGTTTGCGAACCACAGCGAGAAAACGCTTGTTAATCTCAAAAATTATCTCCAGATGGCGGGGCAGAACCTGACCGATTAAATCCACCGACCAGAGCTCCAGGGCCTCGGGCATCAAAGTATGATTGGTATAGGCAAAGGTCTTCACCGTAATATCCCAGGCCTTTTCCCAACCCAGACCGTATTTATCCATCAAGAGACGCATCAGCTCCGGAATGGCGATGGTGGGATGGGTATCATTAAGCTGCACGGCTACCTGATCGCTGAATTTACTGAAATTCTTATTATGTTTGGTAAAACGGCGGAAAATATCCTGAAAAGTGGCGGCCACGAAAAAATACTGTTGTTTGAAGCGCAATTCCTGACCGGCGCAGGCCTCATCAGGCGGATAGAGAAGTTTGGATATGGTCTCGGAACGTACCTTATTATGCACGGCTCCGAGATAATCACCCTTGTCAAAGGACTCCAGATCAAGTTCCCGAGAGGCCTTCGCCTGCCAGAGCCGCATATTAATAACATTATCATTATGATAGCCCGGCACCAGAACATCACAGGCCACCGCCATAACCGACTCGGTATCTATCCATTCCGAGCGCAAATTACCGCGTTCATCCAGTTTAGTACTGACCTTGCCGTAAAACTTCACCGCGTACATGGGCATCCGGCGTTGAAACTCCCAGGGGGTGCCGAAACGCAGCCAGTTATCCGGGCTTTCAACCTGATAACCGTTGATAATCTTTTGATGAAAGAGACCGTATTCATAGTTTATCCCATAGCCATAGGCCGGAATTTTCATGGTGGCGATGGAATCCATGAAACAGGCGGCCAACCGCCCCAGACCACCGTTACCGAGCGCGGCATCCTCCTCCTTATCGAGAATATCGTCCAAATCATAACCCATGTCGGCAACAACTTTTTTGGCCTTTTGAAAGAAGTCCATATTAATAAGACAGTTACCAAGTGAACGGCCGATGAGAAATTCCATGGACAGGTAATAAACCCGCTTCTGGTGTTTGGTATAGTAGCTCTTCTGGGTAGTAACCCATTTTTCCACCAGAAAATCACGCATGGTGTAAGCCAGGGCCTTATAGATATCACCCCGCCCCGCACGCTCCGGATCCCGGCCTTGGAAGCTCAGGAGATGATTGAGGATGGTCTTTTTAATCCCCGCGCAGTTCTTGGGGTTAAAAAGACTGTCTAAGGAATCCTGCATGGTTTTTTTTTTGGTTTTTGGCATAGTAAGCACCTGTTATTAATTTGTTATATTTTTTGTTTTCTTATTATACAGCCTATAATGAACGACCGGGCGGCGTCAACTTGTTTTTACCATGATGGCGCTGATTAAAATAGTCCACTGCCCACTGCCGCGCCTCCGTCTTTGACATAGCTTGATTTTTTACCATCTCTACCTCCAGGGCCTGAAAGAGACGGCTGAAAAAAGGCCCGGGCTTCATTCCCAGCCTGATGAGGTCATAGCCGTCTATCAACGGCGGCCCGCTGAGTACCGGCTGAATAATTTGCTGATTTACCGTCTCTATTTCAGTAAAGAGGGCCGCTAAATCAGCTTCCATACCACTCGGTTTACCAGTCCCCTGCCCAGCCAAGCTGTCAGCCATGGCCAGCAGAAAAAGGCCGATGAGCTCCGGGCCCACGGCCTTTATAAGCCTCAAACAGGCCCGGCGGCTTATCCCGGTTTTACGGCGGGAGTTATTTAAGTGAAAAGGCCGCATATGCTCTTTAATCAGGAGGGCGATGCTGTGTCTGTCCCCGCCGCTCCAGCGTAAGCGACGGGCAATTTTCTCGGTTAGACGGGCTCCCGTCCGATCATGATTATAAAAGGTGCGCCGCCCCTCCCGCAGAATAAAGGCCGGGGGTTTGCCAATGTCATGCAGCAGAGCCGCCAGCTTCAGGCGTATAATCATCCGCTCACGATCAAGATAGGCATTAATCTCACTTAGAAAAGAGGTGAAAAAATTCTCCGGGGCGGCAATTATCACCTCCATCTGCTTTAAGGCCTCTAAACTGTGGCCAAATACATCAAGATGATGACTCTTAGGCTGCTTCATCCCCACTTCAGGCAGTAATTCCGGGAAAATCTGCCAAAGCAAACCGTAAGAAGCCATATCCTGTATCGTCCGCCAGGCCAGTTTAGAGGCCATAATTTTTTCTAACTCAAGACTGATTCGTTCCGGAGCCGCCTTGTTGAGCAAACAGGCTTCCCGACGCACCAGCTCTATAGTTTCCCCGGCCAGCTTGAAATTAAGACCAGCCGCGAATCTAAAGGCCCGCAAGAGACGCAGAGGATCATCCTGAAAGGTGCTGGAGCCAAGATGACGGACAATACCATGTTCAAGATCAGCCAGCCCATGACCTGGATCAATCAGCGGCCCCGCTATACCCTGGCTCTGGTAATCAAAACGCAGGGCCATGGCATTGATGGTAAAATCACGCTGTTTAAGATCCTCGTTGATAGATTTTGTGCCATTACGAAAAGCGCTTACATCGAACCATAAGCCATCCTTGACCACCCGGTATACCCCCTCCGTCTCCGAGAGCGGCACCAGGACAGCCTGCAGGCGCCGGGCCAGCCCCTCCGCCCACAGGCGTGGGTCACCGGCCAGGGTGATGTCTAAATCAAATGGTTCCTCACCTCGAAGCCAGTCCCGCACCGGGCCGCCGGCAAAAAATATCTCCTGCCGCCGATCTGCCGCCTGCCGGGCCAAAGCCCGTAAAATATAGCCGGGATAATTGCGTAAATATCTGTTATATTCAAAATTCATTTATTCATAAAAAAGCGGCTGTCGTTGTATTTAGACATAAGAATTCTAAGTAACAGCCGTGCCCGGTCAACCCTGGCACAACGAAACACGAAAGTCGTAGCAAGGCCAACATCCTTGGCAGGTGACTTTCATATAAACAGAATGTGCAGCTTATTGAATTTATTACTTTTAAATTAGAGGCCTGGTTCGCCCGGTTGTTTAGCTGAATAGTTACAGACATGATACAAAAGCGCCTTACAATTAAAAGAATCCCCTTTGAGCAGATAGATTTCAACGACAAAACATACCACCTGCGGCCGAAAAGCGACAGTGATGATGCGGCCGTTAACGATCTTGCCGCCTCTATCAAGTTTTGCGGTATTCTGCATCCCCCGCTTATCCTCGTTAGAGAAGACAAAAATTATACTATAATCGCCGGCCGGCGGCGTTTGTTAATTTACCGCCGTCAAATCGCCGCCAAGGGCTGCCATTGTCTCATCGTCCCGGCCGCTGCCCCCCCGTTAGACTGCTGGCAGCTTTTTTTGGAAGAAGGCTTACAGGGCCCGGCCTGGTCATTAATAGTCAAATCCCGATTCTTAGACAAAATTATGACGACAGACGACGGCCGGGAAGAGGACGCCCTGATGTTCATGGAACGTCTCGGCCTCCCGGCCAGCCCTCATCATCTCAGGAAAATTACGGCCCTGACCGGGCTGGAAGCCCCGCTGGTCTCAGCGGCCCAGCAAGGCACAATCTCCGAAAAAACCGCCCTGGCCATGACTAC
>CAZZJP010000132.1:0-5607 GCA_964654555.1 uncultured Desulfobulbia bacterium | reverse complement strand
GTTCTGCGGAAAGCGTCTGCTCAATCCAGTTGATCGAGGACTCGTCTATTTTTTCAAGGTAGCTTAACATGACGAAATCATCATGCCATACCTCGGTCACGTTGTCTTATGGGTAGTTGTCAGTGATATCAGAGATATTTTTAAAGGCTTTGGTATGGATACTGTAGAGCTAAACTACACTGTGGGAGGCGGCGCAAAACAGAAAAAAGCAAGAGAACTGATTATCAAAAACTGGTAATTAAAAGAGTGGTTAAATCTGGTTCCAAACCACGCGGCGCGCTACACTCCCATGACATTCGGCATACCTATGCCAGCTTGTTGTTAAGTTCTGGACAAAGCCCGTTTACGTCAAGGAACAAATGGGGCATTCAAGTATCAATATCACCGTTGATACTTGATGGACACCTGATACCAAACAGCAACATGGATGCGGTCAATATATTGGACAATATGGCACCCGCCGAAAAAGAAAAAGGCATAACCTCAATGGTCATGCCTTTTGTCGCTAATATGGTGCCGAAGGCGGGATTCGAACCCGCACAGGCGTCGCCCACTACCCCCTCAAGATAGCGTGTCTACCAGTTCCACCACTTCGGCAAAGCTTATAATGTAATAAATTATTTGTTTTTATCTTGTAGAATCTTCTTGGCATCCTGATCCGGTAAGGCGGCCGGTGCGGAAGAGCTTGATTCAGTCTTGTGAGTTGCTGCTTTTTCCTGAGGCTTATTTGCCGCAAAAGGGTTGACGTTGCTATTCCCACCTGATTGGGCCTTGGGAATTGGAACCACAATCGGAACCTTGTTGGCCGCAGGCGCTGATATGGGCGCAACATGTACGGCCTTCATCACTGAACCTTTATTCAAATGAGCTGAATGGTAAGCCAATGTTAACGAGGTCATCATGAAAATAATAGCGCCGCCAGTGGTAACCTTGTTAAGCAGAGGCAGAGGGCCGTCGGAACCAAAAACTGTCTGACTGGAACCGCCGCCGAAGGAGGCCCCCATGTCGGCGCCTTTGCCATGCTGCAAAAGAACAATGCCGACCAGAAAAACGCAGACAACTATATGGGTAATGGTAATTAGGGTAATCATCTATATTAATGATTGCAGGTGGTTATGAATAATTAATGATTTTGGAAAATGATTCGGCATCAAGGGCCGCACCGCCAACCAATACACCGTCGATATCATTTTGGGACATTAATGCTTCCATCGTCTCCGGTTTAACGCTGCCACCATACAGTATTCTTATGCCGCTGGCAATAGTTTTGTCAAATATATCACCTATGAGCTGACGCAGGAAAACGTGAACCTCCTGGGCCTGTTCCGTGGTGGCTGTCCGGCCTGTTCCAATGGCCCATACCGGTTCGTAAGCAATAATAAGTTTGTCCGAATTTGTTATACTGATGTTGATTAGAGCGCTGCGAAGCTGCCCCTCTAAGACCTTGAATGTCTGTCCTTGCTGGCGGGCTTCAAGCATTTCGCCCAGACACAGCACCGGGATAAGCCCGTGTTCAAGAGCCCCTGACAGACGTTTATTAATAAGTCTATCGTCTTCAGCAAAGATATGCCGCCGTTCAGAATGGCCGATGATGGCCATCCGGCAGCCTAACTCCAAAAGCATGGCTGGCGATGTTTCACCCGTGAAGGCGCCTTGATCCGCCCAGCAAACATTCTGCGCCCCTAAAATTATAGCGCTGTCTTTAACAGCTTCTGCCACCACTGGCAGCAGGGTGGGGGAAGGGGCGATCATTACATCACAGTTACTGGCGCTGAGCGCGGCCGGGATCAGGTCTTGGGCAAGCTGGCGGGCCTTGACGGAATTGAGATGCATTTTCCAGTTACCGGCAATAAGCGGACGACGTTTCATGACTTCTCCTTATGGTCTTTTTTGTAAAAGTTCATCAGGGGCATAAGAGGTTTGTATCCTTAATTAACTGTCTTTATTCCAGGGCCGTAACCCCTGGCAGCTCTTTGCCTTCCATGAGCATGAGAAAGGCGCCGCCGCCGGTGGACATATATGATATTTTATCGGCGGCCCCGGCCTGGTTTATCAGGGCGTTGGTATCACCGCCTCCGACAATGGACAGAGCCGGACTGGTACTCACCGCCTCTACCATAGTCAGTGAGCCACGCGAGAACTGCTCCATTTCAAAGGCTCCCATGGGGCCGTTCCAGACAATGGTTTCGACCCCGGCCAGGGCTTCCTGGTAGAGCAGAGAAGTGGCCGGGCCAATGTCTAAGGCCATCCAGCTCTTGGGAATATTATAGATGGTTGTGGTCTTGCCGGCCGCCTCGGCAGTGAATTCGCTGGCCGCGACGCAGTCAACGGGCAGATAGAAGGCTATTCCCTTATCTCTGGCCAGATCAATTAACTCTCTTGCCGTGTCTAAAAGATCATCTTCCACCAGGGATTTACCAACATCAAAGCCCTGGCTTTTTAGAAATGTGTTGGCCATGGCTCCGCCGATAATCATTACGTCCACCCGATCCAGCATATTACGGATGGCCCCCAGTTTGCTGGAGACCTTGGCGCCGCCGAGAATAACGGCCAGCGGTTTTACTGGATTGGCTATGGCCCGGTTAAAGAAATCCATCTCTTTCTCCAGCAGGAAGCCGGCGGCTTTGATCTTCAGGTAATCAGTGACTCCGGCTACCGAAGCATGAGCCCGGTGGGAAACTGCAAAGGCATCGTTGATATATATTTCGGCCAGAGAGGCCAGCTCCCTGGCAAAATCAGCCTCATTATTCTGCTCGGCGGCGTGAAAACGTAAATTTTCCAGAAGCAGAACTTCGCCATCCTTAAGGTTCCGGGCCATCTCCTTAGTCTCCGCCCCGAGGCAATCCGGGGCCAGAGCTACTGGTCTGCCCAGAAGTTCGGTCAGGCGGGCGGCAATGGGGGCCAGGCTGTATTTGCTGATCCGTTTACCCTTGGGGCGGCCGCAATGGGAGCATAGAATCAGCCTTGCCCCCTGTTTGAGAAGATAGTTGATGCTGGGCAGTACGGCGCGTATCCTGGTATCATCGGATATGCTGCCGTCATCAGCAAAGGGGACATTAAAGTCCACCCGCATTAAGACCTTTTTGCCACTGGTGTTGATGTCTTTTAGATTTCGCATGTCTTTTGTCCTCTCGCTGGTATTGGCTGAGCGATTGATAAGTACTTTCGTAAAATCACGGCGTTGCCGGGCGGTAGTTGGTAATAGTCCGGACGGCTGCCTACGGTCTGAAAAAAATTCTTCCGATACAGGGCAGTGGCCGCCGTGTTTTTCTCCCACACCTCAAGGAAGCAGGCCGCGGCCTTTTGCGCGCTTAGATGCCTCCATACCCGTTTCAAGAGCCGGTGCCCCAGACCCTGGCGGCGAAAATGCCGATGAACGGCAAGTTTGCGGATTTCAGCCTCCCCGGCAATGGTGATTCCAAATATGTAACCATGAATACCGGCGGCTGATTTAAGCGTAAAATGCCAGCCCATGGGAAACTTTAATTCATCACGCAGCTGGTTAAAGGTCCAGGGGCCGGGGAGAAACTGTTCTATATTCCAGATCTCCGGCAGGTCGGCGGCCGTCATGGTCAGACAGCGTATCTCCGTGCCGCTCATGCTTTTCCGCTTAGACCATCATTTCGGCCATGGCGATTGTCCGATCACCAAGCATATTGGTATAACTGCCGAGTTCATTGTCATACCAGCCGTAGATAACGGCCTGGGTTACGGGGACATTAATTATATCGCTGGTTCCCTTGATCCCCAGTTTGCTTAAATTAACTTTAATAACGGCGGTGCGGGTGTGATTCTCCGTTCCTTCAATAGTGGCGGCGGCAAAGGGCATACCGATTATGTCCGAGGAGACGTTCTGCGCGTCGCTGTAATCAAGATAAGACGAGGATGCCGCGTAATCACGATAAATAGAGTTGATAAGATCCCGTTTAATGGGATGGCCCAGATCATCCTGCATATTCATGACTAAGATGATCAGTGAACCGGTGGTGGTGGGAACCCGTACCGATTCAGCAATAAAACCGATATTCGCCATCTCCGGGATAACCAGTTTCAGGGCATTGGCAGCTCCAGTCGTGGTGAGGATGATGTTATTTAATATGGAGCGGTTTTTACGCAGGTCCTTGGCCCCCCTTTTGGGCAGCCGGTCTAAGACCTGCTGGCTGCCGGTGGCGGCATGGACGGTAACCATGGAGGCGCTGAGAAAATTATCGGCCCCGAAATGATCAAGCAGCGGTTTTATCATGTATGATAAACAGGTGGTGGTACAGGAGGCGGCCGAGAGCAGACAATGCTGGGTGGGGATATAATCATCGGTGTTGATTCCCATCACCGTGGTTATGGCATCATCGGGCATGGACATGCCCTGGGCCTTAATCTTGAAAGGGGCGGAGAGGATGACTTTCTCGGCTCCAGCCTGGAGATGGCCCCGCAGGGCACCGCCGGGGGCCGCTCCGTCGGCGGTGGGATCGGTGAAAACTCCGGTAGTGTCAACCACGAGTCGGACATCATTATCCTGCCATTTGATCTCGGCCGGATTTCTTGACTCCCGCAGGATTTTTACCGGTATCCCGTTAATGGTCATGGTACCGTCGGAATCGTTTAAATTCTCTATAACCCGGCCGCCTTTATAACCGTGCAGGTAATTGGCCAGCCGGCCGTAAGTGCTGTCCCGCTCTATTGAGGCGGCCAGATCCTCTAACCCCTGCCCGACACCGCGGCCGATATTGGCCACAATACTGCTGAAATATTGGCGGCCGACATGGTGCCAGATTGATAATTTACCAATTCTGCCCAGTCCGTTGATTCCTAATTTCATCTTTTATCTCCTTGAACTGTTCTATTTTTTATTTATGCTATAGCCAGCAAAATCTTGAGGCTGCCGGTTTTTAGCAGTATTTGGGACATTCATCCATTTTGAGCAGGATAAATAATTATCAATATAACATATTTAGACTGATATAAAAACTGGTGAGGCGGCTATTTTTTTTAAAGATTAAGCTCCCAAAAGAAGTCAGTTCAGCGGTGTTCTCGGTGATTTTTCAACCACCGGTACCCCGCCTTCTTCGGGGGTGGCGGCCGGAGACAATTCGTCGAATTTGCGGGCGGCGCTCATTACCCGGCTCTCATAGGAGCCAACGGCGTTATTGTAGGCCTTGATGGTGCGGTCAAGACCCTTTTTTATCTCACTGAAATGATTGCTTAAGTGTTGAAGGCGTTCGTATAGTATCTTGCCCAGTTCCCCGATTTTATTGGCGTTACCGGCAAGTTTGTCCTGCCGCCAGCCAAAGGCCACCGCCCGCAGCAGGGCGATCAGGATGGTGGGGGTGGCAATGATTACCCCCTGCTCCGCCCCTGTTTCAATGAGACGCGGGTCATTTTCCAGGGCGGCGCTGAAAAAGTTCTCACCTGGCAGAAACAGGATAACAAACTCAGGTGATTTTTTAAACTGAGACCAATAAGATTTGGCCGATAGTTTATTCATCTGGTCTCTGACCTGGCGGGCGTGGAGCTTGAGTTTGGCCCTTCGGGCGCCTGCTTCCCGGCATTCCTCCGCCTCCATATAGGCCTGAAGGACGGCCTTGGAATCGACAATTATTTCTTTGTCGT
>CAZZJP010000131.1:0-5634 GCA_964654555.1 uncultured Desulfobulbia bacterium | reverse complement strand
ACCATTGATATTCCAAGGGAAAATGATGGCCGCAATTCTCACATACGCCGCAGAACTCACCGTAAAGATCCGGCACCCAGAGATCCTTACAGCCTTTACGCTCAGAGTTGGGGCAGGTGACGGTGCGGTCTTCATTGGCCAGAGGGCTGGTATAATCGCCGCCGAATATACTGGTACGGCGGGCGGTATCCGTGGCGGGCAGCGGCCGCCCCACTACCTTACCGGCAGCGGCCGGCCGCTGGGAGATAAAATCGTAGGCGGAAGAAAATGGGGCAGTGAGCCGGTTAAAGAAACTTGAGCCCTCGCTTGAGACATCATGGAATACCTTCTCCATCTGCTTACGCTGATATTTAAGGACATCATAGACTATCGAGTAATATATCCTGGCCCCCCGCCAGCGGGCCTTTTTAACAAACTCACGCAGACCGCCGCCAACGGGACAGACAAAGGCGGTGGCCGCCATATTCCGATACTTGCGGGCCCGCAGGGTCAGCAGGCGGTTCACTTCGTCTTTATTAAGTTCCCAGGATATATCAATATGAGCGTTGTCGTCAGCGGCCCCCATATCCAGCTGGGCCGAATCATCCAGCTTCTTGCGGCGCAGCTCGTAGGCCCGAAAGGCGCGCAGACTCTTGGTCTTTAAAACCACCTCATCCGTGGCCCGCATCATCTCATTTTTTAAACGCTTGAAAAAGGCAAAATCATCATGGCGGGCTCCCAGGGTCGGCTCCTGGACAATACGGTCAATGGTGCCAAATTTTAAATTATCCTGGGCCGTCATCTTCAGACGCTCGGCACAGGTTTCCACCAGGCCGGGCGGCATGGCCTCACCCTCTCTGATTTTGCCCTCAATGGCCGCCGCCCCCTCCGGCGAGATAACCGAATAATAGCCGTGCGAAAACATAAGCCGGAAATCAGACAGACCCACGGCCTCGGCACCGCCCGACCCCCCTTCGGAAATAACGGAGACCATGGGCACCCGCAGCTTGGCCATACAATAAAGATTGCGGGCAATCTGCTGCCCGGCGCCGGGATAATCCTCCACCGGAAAAGCACCGGGGGTGAAGATATAAAAATGAATGGGAATACCCTCGGTCTGGGCGACCAGCATATAACGCAGGGCCTTTTCGTTACCCCAGGGCTTGCTGGAGCCGCCATTCCTGAACTCCTCACCGCGGCCCTTTTCGTGGCCGATAACCATAACCTGCTGGGCATAAACCTTGTTCTTAACCCGGCGCATGATATTAGCCTTGGCGGCAATCATGGAAGGATCTATATTGGCATCACCCTCACCGCCCAGTTCGGTATAGTCCTCATAGACATTCTCCAGAATATCCTTCAGAGAAAAACGCAGAGGGCTGCGGACAATCTGAATGCGCTCTAAGGGGGTGAGATTGTCCTCGCAGCGGGCCTCAAGAAAGTCCAGAGAATCCTCTAACTTTTTAGTTTCAGAGCGCAGCTCATCCTCGGAGAAGTTATAAAATTCATCCTTTATTTTATCGACATGACCTTTGAGGCCAGACAGATTTCCCCATTCGCCGCCCCCCTTGATGTGCGAGAGATAGGTCAGCCGCTCCTCACAATTAGCTACTCGTTTACGTATATCTTCCATATTTTGAATTCGATATCAGGAATTCGGTATATCGTTTTTATTCAGTACGATCCGGTTAGAATTTGGCGTTAAGTTAGGCAATCTGCCAGGTGGTTTTATCCCGAATCTTACTGGTTTTTATTATTAAAAAGTCAACAGCCTGCCCAGGTTATCCCTTAAATATGAGATATTAGTCATAATGGCCTCCCCGTTACTATTCTCGCCCTCCACCACCATGGCGGCGAGAATAGCCCGAGCCCGTTCCTTAGCCTCGGCCATGGTGGCGCCCCAAACCAGGATCAGAGCCAGATTCGGATCATAATCACTGGGAATCATGTAGGGGCGGTCAGAGGGGACATGGGTATAGACGGCGGCCCAGTCATGATCCGGAAAAGTAAATTTAGTAATCGTCCCAATCCAAGGGGCAAATCCCCGGCCGGTATCCTCGGCCACGAGGCGCAGTTCAATACTTGCCCCCTTGAACTCAATATCCTTCTGGGAGTAACCGATCTTATCCCCGAGAGCCAGCCGAATCTGCTCCCTGATAAGATTGGGGTGCCTGCCCTTGAGATAACTGATGCGGGCCGAGACATCATTCTCCACCTGAATCCGGGTATTAACCTCCAGCAGATAAGGCTGGCCCTTACGGTCAACAATCCATTCCCAGGTACCGACGTTGTCATAACGGACGTGAGCGGCCAGCTTCAGGGAGTATTCCACCACCTTGTCCAGTACCGCCTTGGAATCAAAATCGTAGGAGAAGCAGGCCGGATCAAAACCGGGGGCCGCCTCCAGGCGTTTCTGGCGGCCGGTACTCTGGATGGTGCAGTTTCGAGTACCAAAATGCAGGCGCTCGCCATGCCGGCTGCAGACTAACTGCACCTCAAGATGATTATAGTCACGTAGACACTGCTCAATGAGCACCCCGCCATCGCCGAACTGACGCTTGGCGTAATTCTGCACCTGACGATAGACCCGCCGAAAATGCTCGACCCGAAAGACCTCCTCAATCCCCATACCGCCGCCGCCGGCCGCCGCTTTAATCAGAATGGAGGGCCTTTTAATATTCTGTCCCAGCTGATCGTCCATAAGCCGCACCGCAATTTCTTCCGCCTCCATCTCGTTATAGATCGGGGCCGAAGTGCCGGGAATAGTGGGAATCCCCAGGTTGTTGGCCACCCGCTTGGTATTGATTTTATCACCAAGATTACGAATCACCTCCCAATTGGGACCGATGAAGGTCAGGGAGCGGTTACGGATAGTAACCCGGCGGGCGAAGCGAAAATCCTCGGAGAAAAAGCCATATCCGGGATGAATGGCCGTACACTTGGTATGATCGGCCACCTCAAGAATATCATTGGGGTCGGTGTAACTCGCTATCCGCCAGGCCTTTTTAGAATTACCGCGGCTGTCTATATTACGGCGGACATGCTCGGAATCCTCGTCGGCCTTGGTATAGACCACGGCGTAATCCAGGCCAAGATCTTTGCAGGCCTCCATAATCCGAATGGCAATTTCGCCGCGGTTGGCGATTAACAGTTTATCTTTCATTATTTTTTTATCACGGTAACTGTTCAGCAGTACTGGCGTTCTCATTTTTCTAATGGCCAGGATATAAAATATCGGCTAATATAAACCAATTTGTCGATACAAACAATCTTAACCTTAGCAGAGCCATCCTTTAATTTATCAATTCATGGATAAAACACCACCATCCGAGGCCACCCACTCCTTTATAAAACATCTGCTCCACCTCATAGGTCTCGCGAAATCACCCGATACCGCCGAGGATCTGGAGCAGGAAATCCAGGAACTCCTGGAAGACGGCCAGGAAAACGGCCTGATAAGCGCCCAGGAAGGCGAGATGATTACTTCCATCTTTGACTTCAGAGACAAACTGGCCAGGGAGATCATGACCCCGAGAGCCGAAATGATCTGCGTCCCGGAAACGGCCGGGGCCGCCGAGCTGATTGATCTCATCACCAAGAAGGGCTTCACCAGAATTCCGGTCTACAAGGACAGCATTGACCATATCACCGGAGTTCTGCACGCCAAGGATCTCCTGCGTTACTGCACGGAAAAATCGCCTCGTCTCCAGGCGGCGGAAATAGCCAATCCACCGCCGTTCATCATGGAAACTCAAAAGATAGGGCAGCTCCTGCGGGATTTCAAGGCCAGAAAATTTCATCTCGCCATCGTCACCGATGAATTCGGGGCCGTCCGGGGCCTGGTAACCTTAGAAGATGTCCTTGAGGAGATTGTCGGCGAAATAACCGATGAGTACGACAAGGAGGAACTGCCCTGGCTGGCCGTCACCCCGGACACCATCATCGCCGATGCCAAGATTGATATTGAGGAGGTGGAATCATTTTTTGACACCGCCCTGCCGGACGGCCCCTACGAATCCCTTGGCGGCCTGCTGATTCACCAGCTGGGCCGTCTGCCCGTCAAGGGTGACAATATCGAACTGGCCAATCTGCGTCTCCTGGTACTGGAAGCCGATAAACGGCGGGTGAGTAAGGTTAAAATAAGCCGGGCGGCTTAGATGTCAAAACGCCGCTCTTACCTCCTGATTCTGCTCAGCAGCCTGTTACTGTTCTGCGCCGCGCCCGGCCGCTGGTCAATCGCCGCCTTCACCTGGCTAAGCCTGGTTCCTCTCCTGACAGCCGTGGACAACCAGTCCCCAAAACGGGCCGCGGCCCTGGGATTCAGCTGCGGAATCATCTATTACAGCGGCCTGATTTACTGGATCACCAACGCCCTCCATAACTACGGCGGCCTGGGCCTGGCTCCGGCCCTGCTGGTAATGTTGTTGCTCGCCGCCTATATGGCCGCCTATATGGCCATCTTCACGGCCCTTCTCACCTGGCTCAAAGGGCCGCTCTGGCTGCGGGCTCCATTAATCTGGACTGCCCTTGATTTCGTCAAGGCCCGCTTCCTCACCGGCTTTCCCTGGGAAGATCTGGGCTATTTCCCATACCACCACCCACTTCTCATCCAACTGGCCGATCTCGGCGGCCATTACCTCATTACCTTTATCATCGTCATGGTGAACGCCATGCTGGCCGCCATCCTGCTTAAAAAAAGCCGGGGCTGCCGAGGCCGCGGTCTGCTTATCCCCCTCATCATTATTCTTGCCGCCGGGGCTTATAATCTCTGGAGCTATGGTTATTGGCAGGGACTGACAAAGAAGGCGGCAACGGTCAAAGTCGGCATCGTCCAGGGTAATATTGACCAGGCTGAAAAATGGCGCCCGGAACTTCAGCAAAAGACCGTCAACACCTATCTGCGCCTCTCCCGGAAACTTGAACGCCGGAGCCGCCCCAACCTTATCCTCTGGCCGGAGACCGCCCTGCCCTTTTTCCCCTTCCACAGCCCGCTCTTTGCCGAGGTTCTAAGCCGGGTGCGGGTTTACAAGCCCCTTACCCTGATTACCGGCGCTCCCCATGTCGAAACGGGGCAGGGCCCAGCCCGTTATTACAACAGCGCCTTTGCCATTCAGGAGGCCAGGGACGGCATCCACCTACAGCGCTATGACAAGGAGCATCTGGTACCCTTTGGTGAGTACATCCCCTTTCAGAGATACCTGCCCGCCGCCCTGCCCATAGTACAGAGTATGGGGAATTTTTCAGCTGGCCGAAATCAAAAGCCGCTGCAATGCGGCCCGGCCCGCTGCGGGATTCTGATCTGCTTTGAATCCATCTTCCCCGCCCTGGCCCGTCAATGGTGCCGCCTCGGAGCCGATATCCTCATCAATCTCACCAACGACGCCTGGTACGGCCGTTCCAGCGCCCCGGAACAGCAATTATCCATGGTGGTTCTGCGGGCGGTGGAAAACCGCCGATCCCTGGCCCGGGCCGCCAACACCGGCATCAGCGCCTTCATCGACCCGCTGGGCCATATTAAAGAGGCCTCACCGATTTTCAAGGAATACCAGATGGCGGCCAATCTGCCGCTAATGCGCCAAAAATCCTTTTACACCAGAGCAGGATATCTTTTCGCGCCCCTCTGTCTGCTGATCTTGAGTCTTATGATTTTGTATG
>CAZZJP010000130.1:0-5636 GCA_964654555.1 uncultured Desulfobulbia bacterium | reverse complement strand
CGGCCACCACCGCGAATCCAGCCCCGGCCTCCCCGGCCCGAGCTGCCTCTACAGCAGCATTTAAGGCTAAAAGATTAGTCTGAAAAGCAATTTCATCAATAGTCTTAACGATTTTTTGGGTCTCCTCGCTGGCTGTGGAGATCTCGCCCATGGACTGGCTGATATTATCCATGGCCTCATCGGCCTCTTTAATAATCTTCAAGGTTCCCCGCATCAGACTATCGGCCTGGCTGGCATTTTCGGAATTCTGCTTGGTCATGGCTGCCATCTCCTCCATGGTGGCAGAGGTCTCTTCAATGGCTGCCGCCTGTTCCGAGGCCCCTTCAGCCATGGTATGGCTTGATGACGTCACCTGCCCGGAGGTGGCGGACACCTCTTCGGCCCCGCCGCTTAATTCCTTGATAATGCTGGCAATAGGCTGAGTAATAGAACGAGTCAGGAAGAAAACAATCACCATGGTCAGCGCCATGATAAACAAGGCCATAGCCAGGGCCGTATTAGCCATGGAATGAGCGGTCTCAGTGATCATCTTAGTCTTATTCTCCACGGCTTGCTCGGATACGCTATAAATTTTCGCGGTCAGGGGCGCGATCTTATGCACCTCGTCAGCCATGATAGTAATCAGGGTATCTATCCTGTCGTAACCAGCCACCAGGGCATCAAATTTTTTGTTATAGCTGTCAAGCTGCGCTTTCACAAATTTAACATGTTCCGGCAGAACCCCAGCCGCCACAAAGGCCTTATAAAGGTTATTCACTGCCTTTTTGGTCTGGCGGACATATTTTTTATCAAAGCGCAACAGATAATCCTTTTCGTGATGGCGGATCAGCTGCACCAGATTCATGGCACCAGGTACATTAATGGTATCAAGGGCGGCCTCTATTTCAGCAGCCCTGACCCGCATTTTTTTATAAACCGCCCCCGGCCCTTTTTTGGGTGCCAGCATGTATTGTTCCGCGGCCTGCTGATAAACTGTAAAAGCCGCCGCCATATTTTTTTTGGCGGCCTTCTCGGCTTTACTTGCCGCCAGCAGAGAGGCAAAATTATCAACAGCCTGTTTGAATTTATTACGATTTTTATCATTCCTGGCGAGGTTAAAGTCTTTTTCATAACGGCGCATATTCAGAAAGGCGATATAGAGATCATCCACCTCATATGCCGACATAATAGATTCCAGTTCATGCGCCACGTCACGGAACGTCCCCTGATAACCTGATTCAGCATTCAGGCCTACGGCCTTTACCCCCTCCACCAAAATATCAAAATTTTTCTGGTAGCTGTCAGCGTATCTGATTATAGCCGCCACCTCATCAGCATTATTTCTATTCCCGGTTCGACGGTCTATCTCCTGGATTACCGCGGCCTGCCGCTTCAGTTTCTCGAGATTCTTACGGAAATTCACCTGGTATTTAAGATCCTTTTTGAGCAACAAGTCCTCCTCATCCCGCCGACATTGCAGCATGGCCTCATCCACTTTACCGGCATGCCTTAAAACAGCAACATCACCACTTAAAAGATTGCTAAAACCGTTAGTAGCTCGATGAACGGCAAAATGATATATAACTACCACCACGGCCATCATAATGATGGCAAAGGCAAAACCACCGATAATTTTGGTACTTAATTTTAATTTTTTCATTACATCCCCCTCCAATATTGGTCTTTGTTATTCAGGCCCTGTGCTATAAAACAGGCCGCTAAATTATCAGGCTAAAGGTACGGGCAAGGCAGGAAAACCAGCAAAAATCAACATTAACCGGCAGATGGTCAACGTAAATAACTGATCCATTCTTCACTCCCCGAAGCCCTAAGCTTATTAATAATAAATACCATTATTATATTAAGGCATAAAAAACTAATATCAAGTTTTTTATGCAATAGCAATATGTTATACCACATAGTAAGAGTTACTGGCAGATTACATATAGATGGTATCCAAGGGCACCAAAGTTGATACTGCCCGATAGTGTAAGAGTTCATCAGTGCCTTAGATCCGTTTGTTTCTGCCCTTGAGTCTGTACTTCCTGTATGTGAGAGAGGGCTGAAACGGACGGAGATAAGGTGCTGGTGAACTTACTAAATAGTTGCAAAATCTCTTTGCATATAAGAGGCACTGTGCTTATTGTTCCTTGACATGAGCACATGCGCATCTTATATCGTCAAAGCGGGTATAGTCGTCTTTCTTACCGGCTTCCTGCTTTTTTTTCTGCCGGCAATATTCATTTGGACAAGGAGGGAAAATGACACTTACCATAACTTCACCAGCCTTTAAAACTGACCAGAGCATTCCATCCCTCTTTACCTGCGAGGGCCAGGATATTTCCCCGCCCCTGACCTTTTCCGGAATACCCGAGGGGACAAAGAGTCTTGTCCTGATTGTTGACGATCCAGACGCGCCAGATCCAGCGGCTCCGAAAATGACCTGGGTTCACTGGCTGCTCTATAATCTGCCTCCTGACACTCACGGTATCAGTGAAAAGGCGGCGGATTTACCCGCGGCTGCCCGGCCGGGCGTCAACGACTTTAAGAGCGACCGTTACGGCGGCCCCAGTCCACCCATCGGTAAACATCGGTATTATTTCAAGCTTTACGCCCTGGACACAATACTGCCGGATCTTGATCAACCCAGTAAAAGCTCTCTGCTCCAGGCCATGCGGAATCATATAATTGCCCAGGCCCAGTTAATCGGACTCTACAAGAAGCAGAAATAACTTACTGATTTGTTATACGATCTTTAACCAGACTGTAACGGGGGCAAATAGATGAAAGAGGCTATGTTCTACAAAATTAGCCAAGGGAACGAGGTTATCTGTGAACTATGCAGCCATCATTGCCACATAAAAGAAGGGAAACGGGGCATCTGCGGAGTACGGGAAAATAGAACCGGAGTTTTATACAGCCTGGTCTATGGCCGGTTGGTGGCCGAAAACATCGATCCCATTGAGAAAAAGCCCCTGTTCAATTTTCTACCCGGCAGCAGCGCCTTCTCCATCTCCAGTGTTGGCTGCAATTTTCATTGCCTGCACTGTCAAAATTACGATATCTCTCAATATCCTCATTTGCATCAGGGGGAGATAGCCGGTAATAAATATACGGCTGAGGCGGTTGTTGAGAAGGCTCTTCAAACCAGATGCGCGAGTGTCTGTTATACCTATGTGGAACCGACAATTTTTTATGAATTTGCCGCCGATTGTTCACGGCTGGCCCATGAACGGCAGCTGAAAAACGTCCTGGTCAGCAACGGTTACATGACCCCGGAAGTCACCCGCCATATGGCACCGCTTCTTGATGGTATTAATATCGATATCAAGGGTTTTACAGACGATTTTTATAAAAAAATCTGCCGGGCTCGTCTGCAGCCGGTTCTAGATAATGTACAACTCATGTATGAACTTGGAATCTGGGTGGAGATTACCACGCTTATTATTCCGGGTTTGAATGACTCCAGCGGCGAGTTAAGAGATATTGCCCGCTTTATTAAATCTGTCTCTCCCGCTATTCCCTGGCATGTTACCGCCTTTTATCCCACCTACAAGATGCTGGATCGAAAACCAACTCCGGCATCGACCCTGCGTAAAGCCAGGGAAATCGGCCTGCAGGAAGGCCTGCACTATGTCTACGAGGGTAATATCCCCGGCCAAGGCGGAGAAAACACCTACTGCCCGAAATGCGGCACTGAACTGATCAGCCGCTTTGGTTTCATCATCCAGCAGAATAACCTGACTGAGGGGGAGGGGCGCTGCGGCAAATGTGGTCACCAGCTTGCCGGAGTCTGGGCCTGACTTATCTACCCCGGCTGATTGTCAGAAAGACGGCATAGACCAGGCCCCGGTTCTCTCCTGCCTGACATAAAAAAAGCCCCTGTACCATAAAAGGTTCAGGGGCTTAGATAAATCGTCTGTAACTATTCAGCGTGATGTTTAAAAGTAACAATAACCACCGGAGTGTAACTGTTCAGCAGTGCTCCAGCTCGGAGTCTGCGCTTACCTCGTTCATTCGGGACTTCGAAGCATACTTTTGTATTCGAGAAGTCCAGAATGGATGAAGATGGGGCCCTGCTGAAAGTTACAATCGTCTTATGTTTTCGTATCAGCCGCAGCCGCCTGAGCCGCATGAGCCGCAACTACTGCCCCCGCCGCTGCTGATAGGATTAGTTGAGGTAATGGAAAATCCAGATTGATAACCAGCATCCCGATAATCAAGCTTAATCGCGCCACAAGTCTGCATCAATTCCTGTGCCACAAGAAAGGTTAAATCAGAATGGTCATAACTTTTGTCGTCGTCTTTCAGCTCATCCAGAGCCAACCCCAAAGAGGGGCCGGATCAACCGCCCTGCATCAGGGAAACACGAATCGCCGAATCAATATTGTTTTGGGCAATATATTCCTTCAATTTAGTAATTGCCAACTCACTTACTTCCAACATAAAAAAAACCTCCTTTAAATATAATAATAAAATTTACCGGCCCGTTATTGATTATAAAGTAATTGCCAATAATTCTCAAGTCAAGTCCATGAGGAATCTTTTTTACACCCCGCTTTTATACTCAATATAACTATTCAGCAAGTGTTTCACGACAAGTTACGGTAAGATATCTCTGCTGAGCAGCATTATCAACCACCTCCCCGGCCACATCCGGACAGGGCGGTTCTCAATAAACGAAAAGAAAAAGATCAGTATGAAATTACACAACAAAAGCTGTCACCAGTCCAAAAACGCCGTGCTTATGGCCATGTTCGGTACCACGGTGGAACCGGCCTTAAAACCACTCCTCTTAATTCAACGGGAGATCCAGAAATGCTTCCCGGCCACCCTGGTGCGGATCTCATTTACCTCCAATATTATTCGTAAGATATGGCAGAAGCGGGCTCTTGATCCCGTCTATATCAGTCAACACGAAAATATCCCGACCGACATAATGCGTATTCGAGGCCCCCTGGCCGCCATGGCTGATCTACAGGAAGCCGGTTATGATACCTTGGTGGTACAGCCTACCTTTATTTACGCGGGCGAGGAGTTTCATGACCTGATAAATTATGTCAAGGCCTTAGACGGCATCGAGACCATCAAAAAAAAATACAAGCCCTTTCAGCAGGTGGTGATCGGCCGACCCGCCCTGGGCAGCTCCGGCCCCCGCCATCCCTACGCCCTGGATATTGAGACCGCGGCACGGCGCCTGAGCGCTGATGCCGCCCTGGCGGAACAAATGGGGGCGGCCCTGGTTTATATGGGCCATGGCAATAACTATTTTCCCTCAGGGGGCAATTATCTTGAATTTGCCGAACGTATGCGGCAACTCTACCCCGAGGTCCTCACCATTATCGGCTGTGTGGAAGGCTTTCCCGCCCTGCGGGACGTGACAGCCCGACTGCAAAGGGCCAAAATCAAGAAAGTGCTGCTGAAACCGTTCATGATAGCGGCTGGCATCCACACTATAGAGGATATGGCCGGGGATGAGCCACATTCCTGGGAATCAAGCCTTACGGCAGCGGGCTGCATTGTAACTACTGTCCGCAAAGGACTGGGCGAGAATGCGGGCTTTGCCAAAATTTTTGCGGAACATGCCGCCGATGCCGCTCTTGAGGCCGGAATAGAGCTGAAATAGGGAGAAAACGAGGAGAAAACGAGGAGAAAAC
>CAZZJP010000129.1:0-5779 GCA_964654555.1 uncultured Desulfobulbia bacterium | reverse complement strand
ATAGAACGCTGCCGCACCTTCGGGATTATCAGCCACCCCGATGCCGGCAAGACCACCCTTACCGAGAAACTCCTCCTCTTCGGCGGCGCCATTCAACTGGCCGGAGCGGTCAAATCCCGCAAAGCGGCCCGCAAGGCAACCTCCGACTGGATGGCCGTTGAGCAGGAACGCGGGATATCAGTTACCACCTCGGTGATGAAATTCGGCTACCGGGACTTTGAGATAAATCTCTTAGACACCCCCGGACATCAGGATTTTTCCGAAGATACCTATCGGGTATTGACCGCTGTGGACAGCGCCCTGATGGTTATTGACAGCGCCAAGGGGGTGGAGAACCAGACCGAACGTCTGATGGAGGTCTGCCGCATGCGCAACACCCCCATTATCACCTTTATTAATAAGCTCGACCGGGCCGGACTGGAGCCTCTCGAAGTCATGGCGGATATTGAGGATAAACTGCAGATTGAATGCGCCCCCCTGACATGGCCCATCGGCATGGGCAAATCTTTTAAGGGGGTATACAGCCTGTACAACCATAAGCTCCATCTCTTCAGCCCCAGTCAGGAGACCAGGAGCCGAGAGGGCATAACCATTGAGGATCTCAACGACCCGCGGCTGACGGAACTGATTGGTGTCCAGGAGGCCGGGGAATTACGAGATGACATTGAGCTTCTTGAGGGGGCAGCCAGCCCCTATAACCGCGATGATTATCTCTCGGCCGCTCAAACCCCGATATTCTTTGGCAGCGCGGTCAATAATTTCGGAGTTCAGGAACTGCTGGACGCCTTTGTGGAAAACGCCCCGCCCCCCGGCCCCCGGCAGGCGGCAAGCCGGATAGTTTATCCAGATGAAGAGGCATTTTCAGGCTTTACCTTTAAAATTCAGGCCAACATGAACCCGGCCCACCGTGACCGCATAGCCTTCCTGCGCGTCTGCTCCGGTAAATTCACCCGCGGTATGAAGGTCTTGCACAACCGCCTCGGCAAAGAGATTCCCTTAGCCAACGCCACCATCTTCATGGCCCAGGGCCGCACCAATATAGAGGAAGCATACCCTGGTGATATTATAGGAATTTACAATCATGGCACCATCAAAATCGGCGACACCTTCTCCGAGAAGGAGCCTCTGCGCTTCACAGGAATTCCCAGTTTCGCCCCGGATCTTTTTCGCCGGGTCCTACTGAAAAATCCCCTGCGGCTTAAACAGCTCCATAAGGGCCTGACCCAGCTGGCCGAGGAGGGGGCGGTACAATTCTTCAAGCCCATACTGGGCAGCGGCATGGTGCTGGGAGCGGTGGGTGAGTTACAATTTGAGGTTACCATGGCCCGCCTGAAGGCGGAATACCAGGTGGAGGCAGTTTACGAGAGCGTAGACCTGGCCGCCGCCCGCTGGATAAGCGCAGAGCGCCGGGATTTAGACCGCTTCAAGGCCGCCAACCAGGCCAGCCTCTATACCGATGCCGAAGGTAATTTAACCTATCTGGCCCAGAGTGAATGGCATCTTAATTATTGTATGGAGCAATGGCCGGAAATAACCTTTGAAAAAACCAGAGAAAAGAATATGGCATAACTTTTATTTCTTGTCGGTAAAAAGGGCGTATTTTTGATCCTCCACCAGGATATGCTCCAACAGCCAGTGCTTGACCGTCTTAATAATATGAGAATTAAGCACAATTTCACTATTGGCCATATCCTGTCGGAATTTATTAAGCATGGTATAAAAATTTTTATGCAAAAGCTGATGGGCGTTTAACTCGGTATAGCCTATCTGCCGCATATAGTTCTCTTCAAATTCAAAATGTTTGCGGCCATACTCCCCCATCTCATCCAGGGCCTTCTGCCCCAGAGAATCGAGGGCCTCATTGTCTCCCACCATCATGGTGATATGCATTTTATTATAAATGGCCAGCCACTTCCGATGCTGACGATCAATTTCCTCATTACGAACAGAGAATTCATCCTGCCACTCGATTTTATTCATTTATATCCCTTACAATTTAATAATTAATGGCCCGATCAATATCTAAAAGAATTTTAACGCTGTCATCAGTCTTGGCCATACCCAAAATGTAATTTGTGTCAATGGCGGCCCCAAGCCGGGGCGGATCATCAATATCAGCCGATTTAAAACTGATCACCTCGGAGACGGCATCCACCGCCAGCCCCACCTGCTTGGTGCCGCCGCCAAAGGCACTGGTCTCGACAATAATTATGCAGCTTCTGTCGGTATAATCCGCCTCCGGCATCCCGAGCTTGGCCCGCATGTCAATTACTGGAATCACCTTGTCACGCAGGTTAATCACCCCCTTGGCGTAGGGCGGAGCCTGATGAACCTGAACAAACTCCATCATCTTGATAATTTCCCTGATCTTAAAAATATTTATCCCGAATTCCTGTTTATTAAGCATAAAGGTGAGATAGCGGCCTTCCTGCTCCAGCATGGCTTTGGCGCCAATATCATGCTGCTCCGTCAGCGGCCTTAATATACCTTCCAAGAGCTCCGGGGTCAGATCAAGCGCCGAGGAGGTGCGCGGCATACCGGCACAGGCGGCATCGGCGTACTGGGTATCAATAAATTTATCAAGATCAATTAGACCGCCGACCTCCATGATGTCATGCATATAGTGCTGCATCTTGTTCAGGTCCTCTTTGGAGGGGTAGAGGTCAGAGGTCTTGATACCCTGCGGATCGGTGAGGACGTTCTTCAATACCGGCACCTTTAAGCCCAGTTTACCATTCGGATCAAGAAATTTAACAGCAATCTCGGCCGCGGCCTCCGGCCGTTCAGCAATATATTTCCCCGCCTTGACGAGAAGATCGGTAAACTCATAGACCGCCTCCTTGTGAGCGGCCGAAAAGTCATCCCGCACGGTTACCACACAGCAGGGATGATTCTGCCAGAGCTGATTAGAGAGAAACTGCTGCTCGGCAATACCGGCGGCAATTGATTTGGTACCAATAGGTTCAGCCACCATAAAACCGGCGGCATTGGCGTTATCCTTCAGAAAAGGCGGCATGTTTATGGGCGCCACAATTTCCAAATTAACATCAACATCGTCACCTTTGTGGAGGCTGGCATTGAGGCCAATCCCCTCAAAAAACATATGCACCAGCATATGATGAATGGACATCTTATGGGGAATAAGAACGCTGCGCTGTTTAAAAAAATCCGGGTATGGCGGCTGATAATTCCCCTGGGTACTGCGCACGAAGATACTGCCGCTGCGGTGGGCGAAAAGTACCAGCTTCACCGGTACCCCGTAATTATAGAGATCCATGGCAATAGGGGCCAGAATACAGGCGGCGTCCACCGTCCCCTTTTCAAGGCCGCTCTGCACCGGATTCCAACCCGTCAGACAATGGGTCTCCAACTCAAAATTTTCCGGCGTTACCTGACCTTTGTCTATCCAATCTTTAAGCACGCCAAGCACCAGATGATCGGTAATCTGGATATGGGCCACCCGGAGCTTAACCTTACCCGAAGCGCCCATCTGCGGCCCCGCGGCGACTTCCTCCTCTTGACCGCCCTCACCCATGACCTCATTAATCTTGTCCCGCAATTCATCGGGGGTGAAGGGCTTGGCGATGAGGGCGCTGGCTCCATGGCTCAGCGCATTCTCAGCCTGACCACGATCGGACTGACCGGTGGCCATCAAAAAGGGTATTTCCTTAAATTTTTCCTGCTTCCGGAGCCAAACGGCCAACTCATCGCCACCCATCTCCGGCATATTCCAATCACTGATAATTAGATCAACTCCGTTATTTTCCTCAATAATAGCCACGGCCTCTTTGCCATTGTTGGCCTGTATGACATTCTCGAAGCCAAGCTTTTTAAGGGTTTTAACCTCAATCTTGCGCATAGTCACGGCATCTTCGGCCAGAACTATCTTGATATCTGCCGGTACAGTCATCTAATTATCCTCGGTTATATTTTTAAGGCGTTAATTCTGGCCAGTTCGCAGCCATCAGTTATGGGATTTAAAGGAAATAATTACCTTGGCGCGGAAGGTAGAAACCAACTCCCCCTCAATGGTCATATCTAGTTCTTTCACCGTCGCTACCCGCAGGTCGCTGTACTTCTTTCTGGCGTTGGCGATGGCGTTTTTGGCCGCGTCTTCCCAGGATACCTTACTCGTCCCTACAAATTCCACCATCTGATAAACACTATTTGTCATTTTCCCCCCTATTTTATTATCGTTACATGGCATTTATTAATAACAAATGGCGTTGCTGATATTATTATAATTCTATACATAAAAGACCGTGCGTTTCAATAAAAAAATCATGACCGCCGGTAAATTTCCACCCGGTATGGTTCATCACCCGGCACCATTGATGATGACTGCAATTTAAAATCAACGCCGATATCTGGAAACAAGGTATCACCAGGCACAGCATCAGGCAGCACCGAGAGAATAATCGTATGCGCCAGGGGCATTGCCTCCTGAAATATCTGCGCCCCGCCGATGATAAATCCCCTGGCAGCCCGAGCGCATAGATTTAAGGCCTCCCTTAAACTTAAAGCTGTCTGACAGCCGGCTATTTTAAGCCCCGGCTGGCGGCTGACCACAATATTATCCCGTCCTGGCAGGGGGCGGCCTATGGAATCAAAGGTCTTACGTCCCATAATCAATGACGCTCCCCAGGTATTTTTTTTAAAAAAACGCAATTCATGGGAATTATGCCACGGAACAGTGCCGGCCCGGCCGATGACCCGGTTGGAGGCCATGGCAGCAATAATAATTATTTCCATAATCCTATTTACATAACGTTTTTAAATAACTATTCAGCAAAAGACCCGTAAATTTAGCGATAACCACTGAATGTAACTGCTCAGATGTGCCCGAGATGTGGTTGATAATGCCGTCCAGCTATACATCAGTATGCTGGACGGCATTATCAACCGCAGATTGGGTGCAGCTGAACAGTTACGTTTTTAATAAAGAAACCTACGGTCATTAACCTTGCCAAATCAGAGCAGTCGACTTATTATAGCAAAAATAAGCCCCGCGGACTCAAAATAATGATTTGCGGCTCTAAATTATAAGACATAAAAAAAAAAGCATGGATTACTATAAGGTATTAGGCGTAAACAAGCAGGCTACTAAGGATGAGATAAAAAAGGTCTACCGCAAACTGGCCCTTAAATATCATCCCGACCGTAATAAAGGCGATAAACAGGCTGAGGAAAAATTTAAACAAATCAGCGAGGCATACGCCGTTCTCTCCGACCCGGAGAAAAAAAAACAATACGACACCTTTGGCTCCGCCGATTTCCAGAAGCGATACACCCAGGAGGATATTTTCAAGAACGCCGATCTGGGGGATATCTTCCGCGAATTCGGCATCAACCTCGGCGGTATGGGCGGCCAGCCGCGCAGCGGCATGAATGCTGGCATGGGCGGCGGCAACCCCTTTGAATCAATTTTCGGGGGCATGGGCGGCGCGACGCAATTCAACAGCGCTAATTTCAGCGGCCGCCAGAGCTGCCAGATCGTTAAGGGAGGCGATCTGCAGATGGAACTTGCCATCAGTCTGCGCGAGGTACTGCACGGGGCAGAAAAAACCATCGCCTTAGGCCGGGGCGGCAAGGCGGAAAGGGTATCTGTAAAAATTCCGGCCGGAATTGATTCCGGCAAAAAGCTGCGGGTAACCGGTAAAGGCTCACCTTCTCCGACTGGCGGGCCTCCCGGCGATCTCTATATAAAAATAAGGGTACAGCCTGATCCTGATTTTATCAGAGACGGTAATGACCTGATTCACGAGAAACAGGTTCCTTT
>CAZZJP010000128.1:0-5823 GCA_964654555.1 uncultured Desulfobulbia bacterium | reverse complement strand
GGCCTGTAAAACAACATGACTGATATTGCGCTTATCTTTGAGACAAATGGCCCAAAGGTAAGATACAAGATTGACCATATTGCTTCATTGCAGGCTCTAAATAGTCGTAACAGCCTTGCCCTGGTAGGGGGATAACTTGTGATTTGTGGGGATTAAATAATGGCAGAAGAAGAAAAAGACGACTGGTTGGACGATATTGATGACGACGCGGAAGACACTGGCTCCGACGATATTGATCAATCCGACATAGACTCCCTGCTGGCCGATGATGACGACACACCAGAATCCCCGCTCCCCCAAGCCGCGTCTCCCGAGCCCATGGATAACAGCGGGGATCAAAGCGCTTCAGAAGACGCCTTGCCGGCTGATGACGATTCCGCCAATGAAGACCCTTCACAGGAGGATATTGACCAGTTGTTCTCAGAGGTTGATGAGGAGACTGATAAAACCGCGGGCACTATCGATGACCCATTTCAGGCTGAAGAGATCGATTTTAAGGATCTGGCCGCTGATATTGATAATGAGGCCTTAGATGAAGCTGACAACGGTTTTGATGCCGAGGCCTTTGGTTTAGATGATGATGACGACGAGCTGACGGATATCCCCGATATCAGCGATGATGATTCCACCATTATGGAGGAGGCGGACGGAGATAAAAGCCATGAGGCCTCTCAATTCATCGATAAGTCCTTGGATGACGACGAAAATACCGGAAAGGACGAGAAATCCCCTTCCATCCCTGCCAAGTTCGTTCTGCCCCCGATTTTACAAGACAGAAAAATACAGGTCGGCATTGGCGGCGCCCTCATCCTGCTGCTGGCCGCTATATTTATGCTGCGCGGTGAACCGGTTAGAAAAGCGCCAGTCAGTGCCCAGATACCTGCCGCCGCCTCAACCAAGCTCAGTCCCCAGCCTTCCCCGCCCTTAGTGTCTAAGGCCAAGACGGCAGCTCAAAACACTCCTCCCCAGGCCAGCGGCTCATCACTATATATCAGACCTGGAGATACCGAGCTGGCCATTACCTTAAAGGCCAGTGATGCCGATCACGACCCCTTGGATTATGAGATAATCACCCTGCCGAGACATGGTAAATTATCCGGCCAGGCTCCTAATCTAACCTATCAGCCCAATAAAGATTTCGCGGGGAAGGATAGTATCGTCTTCCGGGTCTCTGACGGTCATAATGAAAGTCCTGCCGCCACAATTCAGATCAGCAGTATCAATAGAAAAATCGAAGGCTCAACAGCAACCGCCACGGCTGAGACAACAAAGCCCAAGGCCGCCGAGTCCAAGCCAACTGGGAAAACCGGCATAGCTAAGATAGCTGCCAATAAACCGCATCCAACCTTAAAGCCCCAAACAATAAAACCGCGGCGGCTGGTAATAGCGGCGATTAATGCCGCTTACAGCACCATCAGCACCAGATCTTTAAATATCAACTGGAAAAGGTTGTGGGCAAAGGCCAATTATCTGCCCTTCAGCCGCAAGACCAAAATAGAAATTATTTCGTCTAATCTCCATGGCCATCTCCGTAAAATCAGCCCCGGTCATTATATATATCGACCTGATAAATACTTTAGCGGCAGGGAGTTCATCCGTTACCGATTCCGGCTGGCCCGCTTAAAATCACGAGTTAGAACAATAAGATTACTGATTAAACCGGGGTACCCGCCCCCGGAAATTCAACTTGGCAGCCTCGCAACCAGTTACATTCCTGGAGAGAAAGTCAGCATTGATGCCAGCGCGACCAGGGACGAGGACAGAAAAAAATTGATCTTTTCCTGGCAGCAGATCGGCGGCACTCCCGTCAAAATCAGACTTGATAATCAGGAGGGTTCCAGAATATCATTTATCGCCCCCTCATCCTTCAACACCATAAAGAACCCCGGCCCCGTCCTCCAGCTTACAGTGGTGGGTGTCGACGGCCAAAGGGCTGAGCGCAAAATAAAAATTGCTACTCATTCCCGCTGGAACAGCGCCATTTGGAACAAGGTAGCAACCGGGATCCAGGAAGAAGACTATTAGGGGTGGGCACAGCCCACCCCTAAACACTGCGTAACCTAACCAGTATTTTTCAGCCAATCAGGCCTTCACCATCCAGCAGCATCAACCCCGGCAAGCCAGCCATCAAAGACCACCCGTAACTGTTCAGAAAAATGCCTGTAATGAGCAACCACTGAACAGTTACGAGCATCCCCGGCTTAAATAACCAACCGGCAGCGCCTGAATCAAGTCAACGAACGCTTTTAATCCCCTGAATTAATGCCTATAATATTGTCAGCAGGCAAAATCAGACAGCAGTCATATTGCCAGACTCACCTGCCAGCGCTTAAAGTAAAGTTTTCGTAATAGTTCACCAAGGGCACCAAAGTTGATGCTGCCCGATAGTGTAAGAGTTTACCAGTGCCTTAGATCCGTTTGTTTCTGCCCTTGAGTCTGTACTTTCCTGTACGTGAGAGGGCTGAAACAGACGGAGATGAGGTGCTGATGAACTCTTACAAGTTTTCTTCACAGGCAGACGCACTAATGCTATAATTTTTAGATACCCAGCCATTTACAAGTTCATCGCAAAAATATAGACAATCATATGACCCCAATTATGTTTTACAATCACAGTCATTCCACAAAATACGCCCCGGACTCAGATTTTGTCAAGGAGTTAGACTGCGAGATTCTCGCCTTCATTCAACAGGGGCTGAACAATAACGATCCGCGGGGCTTTAATCGTCTCGCTCTAAAGGAGTTTGAGCTGCAATTCAATACTATCCCCCCATATCGAGACTACTGCCTCCATAAGGGGATAAGCCCCGGCCAGGCAGAGAAATGGCAGGATATCCCGGCCGTACCGTCCAATGCCTTTAAGAATTTTGTCCTGGCCACCTTTCCGGTGGAAGATGCCGAACATGCCTATTTTACCAGCGGCACAACAAATCCTTTAAAAAAAGGGAAAATTTACCGTGATGCCGGAGCAGTCAAATTAGTTAACACTGCCAACGGCCTGTTAACCAAAAAATACGTCTTCCCTGATTTTGAACGGATGAAAATCATGCTGATGACCCCCTCGCCACAGATGGCACCCGGCATTGGCATGGCCGTGGGCTTAGAGCGGTTGCGAACCCAGTTCGGCACCTCCGACAGCGCCTATCTGATTTCCAGGCGCGGCCTTAATATTGAGCTCCTGCTGCAATCTCTGCTGGAAGCGGAAAACACAGGTCTGCCCTTGGCCTTGATCGGCAGCACCATCGGTTTTATCTATTTCTTCAGGGAATGCCAGAAGCATGACATTCGATTCAGCCTGCCGCCCGGCAGCCGTATCTGCGACGGGGGCGGCTACATGGGGCAATTCGGCGAATGCTCCAAAGAACAATATTTTGAGCTGTGCGAAGAGGTACTTGGTATCGCAGAGCATCATTGTATCAATGTCCTGGGCATGGGCGAAGTCAGCACCAATTTTTTTGATAACACCCTGAGTGACCACCTGGAGAAAAAATGGGGGGGACAGCGCTATAAACTCATTGCGCCCTGGACAAGAACCGAGGTAGTTGATATTAACGGTTTTAAACCACTGCCGGCGGGAGAGGTCGGGTTGCTTAAACATTACGATCTGGCCAACCGGAGTATGGTGGTGGCGGTGCAGACTGACAACCTGGGACTGATTCTCGAAGAGGGCTTTGAAATTGTCGGCCGCTGGAAAAAGAAACCCGGCAAACTTGATGCCGAGGCCATTCGCGGCGCCCACGGCGGCAGGATTATCACTCAACTAACCAATTTTTTACTGAAAAGGAACCTGAAACGGCTGGATGGAATTTACAAAAAACTGTCCAAAAGGATTGGACGAGGATAACAACGATGGAATTAGAATCAGTTACAAAGATCACCGACAATCTCATCGGCCGGGACGATAAGCCCTGTAGCTGCTCGACACGGATCGCGGAACTAATCCAATTACCAGCCGGAAACAGAACAAGGAAAAAACTTCCCCACCATATACTGGCTGTTTTTCGGGAAAAAGCCAGCCGCCTTATTGGCCTAATCCTGCCGCTTGCGTTCCTTGGTTTTTCAATGATTTCCACAAGTCAGGTTCAGGCCGGGGCCTACAGTTCTTCCGCTCACGGTAACAGTAGCAGCGGCGTTAACCGCTCCACCATTGACAGTAAGTATTCCGCCTTCGCAACAGGCAGCTGCGCCCACTGTCATGAGCAGCATGCCAGCGTGGGAGGAACTGAACCGGCACCAACATCGCCGCCCGGCCCCAACGCCGCCATGGTCTTCAGCCCGGAGGAAAAGCTCTGTTTAACCTGCCATAACGGCAGCACCGCCGGGGGCAGTTCAAGAAACATCCTGGCCCAGTTTAACGAGACGTACCGCCACCCCATTAGTCTCTACTCCGGCCGCCACACCCTGAGCAAGCTGGAATCCGGCCAGAACGGCGCCCCGTTCCGCGGCTCCCTGCGGCACGTGGAATGTACGGACTGCCATAACCCGCATGTAGCCCAGCCCGGCACCCAGAGCTTTGACACCAGCAACCCCCAAAACAATAACCTTATTTCAAACGTTCTCAAGGGGGTCTGGGGCGTGGAACCGACTTTTGGCTCGGCCTGGACTGTTCCCACCAGCTTCACGGAAAAAAAACCGGCCGTCAAGGAATACCAGATCTGCCTTAAATGCCACTCCAACTATGCCTTTAATACCGGTACCGGCTCCTACTCTGTTTCTGATTCCCCCTCCGGCCTGTCAAGCGTCACCGACCAGGCCAGGGAATTTAATCCGGCCAACGCCTCATATCACCCAGTCATCACCACCGCTAACCTCGGCAACGCTAATCCATTAATTGCCTCCCGCCTTGGCCCCCCCTGGAACAGCAGCCCAGGCAATCAGACCATGTACTGCTCCGATTGTCACGGCGACACCGACTCAAGCAAGCCGGACGGCCCCCATGGCTCAAACAATAAATATCTCCTGAAGTGGGGCTCATGGCCAACGCAGGCGGATGGTACTACCCTTTGGAAATTAAGCGACCTGAGCAATAGTGGAATTTTCTGTAAATTATGTCACACCCTGAGCGGCAGCAATACCGGAGGCGGCAACTGGGGGCATTTTTTTTGGTCATCCAACAACGACTCATCGGGCGGCAACAACGTCCACACCCAAAGCTACCACTATAATTTCCCTTGTGTTTACTGCCACAGCGCCGTGCCGCACGGCAGTAAACACGCCAGACTTATTGCCTATGCCAGCGATCCGGCACCCTACAACTATAAGGGCTATGCCAAAATCACCAAATTTACTTTTAAGAACGGCTCATATTCTTACAGTGACTGCCAGGCGACCTGTGGCTGGCCGCATTAACATACTTTCCATGAGACACCTGATTCGTTTTTTGCTTTCGCCGTTCACCATTATCACCATGATAACCGCGGTGGGCGCTGCCAGCCTCTTGGGCACATTCATCCCGCAGGCCGGTGAGCAGACACCCCGCCTTTTTGCCGCCTGGCAAGCCGCCAATCCATTAAAGTACACACTAATCAGGCTGTTGCAGCTTGACCGGATATACACCTCCGTCTGGTTTCTATCCCTGATCGCCATAATCACCTGCAGCCTGAGCTGCTCACTCTATTACCAGATTAAAAGAGCCATGACCCCCCCGGGAACAGGCTCTGGCAGCAAACCTGTTTCTCAACCGCCGAGCCTCTCCTATGCTGCGGCTGTAACCGAAAAGGCACTCAGGCTGGTTATGCGGCAACGCGGCTACCACCCCTCCACGGCCGGCTCATCCGATAGTAGTTTGATTTTCACTAAGAACGGGGTCGGCCTGTGGGGCGG
>CAZZJP010000127.1:0-6053 GCA_964654555.1 uncultured Desulfobulbia bacterium | reverse complement strand
GCCGCAGGTAAGCGAGCTTGTGAGACTCCGGATTGGGTGCAGCTAAATAGTTACGATAATGGTTGACAAACAAAGGCCTGTAAATATAAATGACACAATTATTCTTGTTTAAGGGGGTTGGTGGAAAATGAGTGAATTACAACGGCAGGTTACCATAATTACTTCTCTCGGTAAACGCTATTCAGGCTGTATTGATGTCCCTAATTCCGCTCTGCGAACAACGGATTTATTTAATAGTTCCAGTACGTTTTGGAAAAATCAGCAGCAGGCCAGATATTTTAAAGATTCCCTTCTCCTCCATGAAGCGCAACTCATGCTTTCTGGCGGCGCCCTTTATGAAAGTTATGGCAACCTGCAGCTCAGGTTAAGTACCGTTATCGCCTTTTATGATGAATTCACCACTCTGGGCCGTGATGATGAACGGGCAAGGACTGAGAATATCCGGGCCAAGACCGGGGAGCAGAACTCAAATATCAAGATTATTGTCAACACCATGGGCAGCTCATATTTTGAAATAAGCGGCATGGTGAACGGTGCCGTGCAAAAAAAATCGCACGACCGTTTCCTGCCGTTACAGAAGGCGGCCATCGTTGAAATAATCAAGAAAGAGGATAAATGGTTTAAAAGACCGTTTAGCCTGAAATCTAATTTTATCGGCGTTAATACCAGCTATATTGAGGCCGTCGACGTTAGTATTCCCTCTTGATTATGTTGAGCGCCATTCGTCAGGAACTTAAAGAGCGGGAAAAAGATTTTCTGCGGCCCGCGGCCTGCCTCAGTGCCGCAGCTGTTCGCCGCCGGGCTGACGAGCTGGGAGGCTACCGTCTGGATTTTGCCACCGATGCCGACCGCATTCTGCATTCCAAGGCCTACACCCGTTATATAGATAAAACCCAGGTCTTTTATATGGTCAGGAATGATCATATTACCCACCGGGTTCTGCATGTGCAGTTAGTCTCCAAGATCGGCCGTACCATTGGCCGTTTTCTTGGTCTGAATGAGGATCTCATTGAGGCTATTGCTCTGGGGCATGATATCGGCCACCCGCCCTTTGGTCATGATGGCGAAAAGATTCTTTCAAAAATTTGCCGCCGTCACGGTCTGCCGTATTTCCTGCATAATCTGCAAAGTGTCCGTTTTCTTGACAGTATTGAAAAACAGGGCCGGGGGCTTAACCTGACTCTTCAGACTCTGGATGGTATTCTCTGCCATGACGGCGAGATTCACCAGCAGATGCTGCGTCCTGAACGCCATAAGTCTTTTGCTGATTTTGACCGGCAATGCCGGGAGAAGGGTGAAAATCCCGCCCTGGAGATCAGGCCCGCTACCATGGAGGGCTGCGTGGTGAGAATGGCTGATACCATCGCCTATATCGGCCGCGACATAGAGGACGCCATTGAACTGAATCTGATTAAGCGGGAGGATATTCCGGCTTCCTGTGCCGAGATCATGGGCAGCACCAACGGCACCATTGTCTATCGTCTGGTCACGGATCTCATTGACAGAAGCCATATGAAAGACTATATCGCCTTCAGCCCCGAGGTCTCCGAGGCCTTGCGGGAGCTGAAGGCCTTTAATTATCAATATATCTATTTGAATCCGGCAATCAAGCAGGGAGCGGAGAAAATAGCCGAGTATTACCAACAATTATTTAACGCCTGTCTGCGGCATTTTCAAAACTCAAAACGCGGGCCGAAGGTCTTTGAGGCCTTTGTCTCTCACTTGAGTGCCCAACGGATCGCGGCAACCCCCCCGGCTGGCATTGTCCGCGATTTCATCGCCGGAATGACAGATGATTATTTCATGACCCAGGTAAAAGGACTGACAAATTAATGCACATTAGAATGAAAAAATTGATGCCGGGCGAAAACACGCTCATGGTACTTATCGCCTCTTTTATAGGTGCCAGTGCCGGGTTGGTGAGTATCCTGTTTCGCAGCGTCCTTGAATTGGTGCATAAAATAATTTTTGTCAACGGCTATTCCTACGCGCAGCATGGGGGATGGCATATCCTTCTCCTGCCCTTAGTGCCCATGTGCGGTATGGTTCTGCTCATCCCCCTGTCTTTGTTCTTCCCCGGCGAAATAAACGGTTATGGTCTGCCCAAATTTCTGCGCAAAGTTAATATGGAGGGGGGCTACATACGTTTTAGAACTATTATCTTAAAGATATTATCTTGTTCGCTTACCATTGGTACCGGCAACTCCGCCGGGGTTGAGGGCCCCATTGCCCTGGTCGGCGGGGCCTTGGGGTCGCAGTGCGGCCAGTTCTTCCGGGTATCCGGGGAGCGCATGAAGATATATATTGCCGCCGGCAGCGCCGGAGCCATTGCCGCCGTCTTTAACGCCCCCATTGCCGGGGTATTTTTCGCGGCTGAAATCGTTCTTCTCGGCACCTATGAAATATCATCATTTTCGGCTCTCGTTGTCTCATCGGCCATTGCCACCGTGGTTTCAAGAGCCTATTACGGCGAGAGCCCGGTCTTCCAGATTCCGCCCTACCATCTGGTTTCGTCATTTACCGAGCTGCCCCTCTATATGCTCATGGGGCTGTTCATGGGGGTCCTAGCCGTTGTCCATATTCGTTTTTTTTATATGACCCGTGATTTCTTTGTCAACTGGAATATCCACCCCCAGGCCAAACCAATCGTCGGGGCTTTTCTCGTGGGTCTTATCGCTATATTTTTCCCCAACGTCATGGGGGACGGTTACGATTATATCAAGGTGGTGCTGGCCGGTCACGCCGTGCTCTGGGTCATGGCGGTGCTGATATTTTTAAAGATTGCCGCCACCGCCATTACCCTGGGAGCCGGAGGCTCCGGCGGGGTTTTCGCCCCGGCGCTGTTTATCGGCGCGGTGGCCGGCGGGGCCTTCGGCGGGGTGGTTCATCATCTTTTTCCCCTGCATACCGCGGCGGCCGGCGCCTATGCCGCGGTGGGGGTCGGGGCCTTTCTGGCCGCCTCCACTCATTCACCGCTCACCGCCATTTTCCTGCTCTTTGAGATGACCGGTGATTATCGAATTATTATCCCGGTTATGTTAAGCAGCATAATCGGCACTACCGTGGCCCACTGGCTCTGTAAGGATTCCATTGATACGGTGGATTTCACCCGTGAGGGCATTGATATTCATGAGGGCCGGGAAACCGCCATTATGAAATCCATCAAAGTGGGCACACTGCTTGATGAAGATGTTAATTTCATAAGCGAAAACGCCAATGTGGATCAATTATTGAAGATATTCTCCATGGCCAAGGACGGCTTCTATTTCCCGGTCATTAACGAAACCGGCATGATGACCGGTATCGTCTCCCTGCAGGATGTCAAGACCGTCCTTCATGATGAAAAATTGCGCCGTAACGCCACGGTGGGCAAGGTCTGCGCTCGTAATGTAATTTTTGTTACTCCGGAGGATAATCTCTACGATGCCATGCGAATTTTTGATATTAAGGGCTTTGATGAAATCCCGGTGGTGGAAGATAAAAACTCACCATGGGTCTTAGGGATGATTAAAAGAAGGGATATTCTCGAGGCCTATCATCGGGAGGTTATTAAACGCGGGATAAGCGCCAAGAGCTGCCCCATTAAATTTGACTGACCAAAAAGGAGGACTGAATGACGGTGAAAGTGGGGATTATCGGTGGTTCCGGGCTTGATGAGCCGGATATTCTAAAAGATGCCACCCGGTTAGAGACAGAAAACCTTTACGGCCGTCCCTCGTCGGAACTGACTTGCGGCCGCATTGGCGGGGTTGAGGTAGTTATTCTGGCCCGGCATGGCCGGGATCATTCCATATATCCCGGCGCGGTTAATTTCAGGGCCAATATTTACGCCTTGAAAGAGATGGGCTGTACCCATATTCTGGCGGCCACCGCCGTTGGTTCCCTGCGCCGGGAGATAGAGCCCGGCCACCTGGTACTGCCATCTCAGTTTATTGATTTTACCAGGCGGCGGGAGAACACCTTTTTTGATCAGGGCCAGGTGGTGCATACCCCCATGGCCGAGCCTTTCTGCCCGAATTTACGCCGATTATTATTTCAACAGGCTAAAGTCCTGTCTCTTCCATGCCATCCGGACAAGACGGTTGTCACCATTGAGGGGCCACGGTTCTCCACCAGAGCCGAAAGCCATATGTTCCGGAGCTGGCAGGCCGATGTCATCAATATGAGTACCGTACCCGAGGTTAATCTGGCCAGGGAGCAGAAAATTCACTACGCCGCCGTGGCCATGTCAACCGATTATGACTGCTGGCATGAAGATGAGGAGCCGGTAACCTGGGAGATGATTATGGCGACCATGCATAAAAACGCCCATAATGTTATCCGCCTCTTTAGCGAGACTATCCCCCTTATTGCGGATTATGACGATATCTGTCACTAAGGGCTTGTAAAGAAACAGCAGAGATCAATGCAGGAGAGAAAATACAAAAGGAGAAAAAATGCCAATTAAATCATTAATCCGTTCAATACCTGATTACCCGAAGAAGGGGATTATGTTCCGTGATATAACCACCTTGATTAAAGAACCAGTGGGCTTTCGGCTGGTAATTGACAATCTGACCCAGCGCTATATAAACGGCGAAGTTGACTACGATATAATTGTCGGTATTGAGGCCCGCGGTTTTATCATGGGCGGCGCTCTCTCCTATACCCTGGGCAAGGGATTTGCCCCCATACGAAAGGCCGGCAAGCTGCCAGCTGATGTTTACAGCCAGGAATACGCCCTGGAATACGGCACTGACAGCATAGAGATTCACCAGGATGCCTTAAAACCAGGGGCAAGAGTATTACTGGTTGACGACCTGCTGGCCACCGGCGGTACGGCCCTGGCCGCCGCCGCTCTAATAGAAAAACTGGGGGCCACGGTGGCAGAGATGGCCTTTATTGTCAATCTGCCGGATGTGGGCGGTGAGGCCAAGCTGCGTGATAAGGGATACAGTATCTATTCCCTCACCGAATTTGAAGGCGAATAACAGCCCGTGTCCGGTCACAGGGGCATAACGAAAAAATATAAAAGTCATGGCAAGGCCAATACCCTTGGCAGTTGGCTCCCATATAAATGATTTTATAGGGACTTAGATTGTCGGCAATAACTCATTTATCAGGCGCAGTAAATTGCCTTGAGCCTGTTTAACCCTGTTTAAAACTTCATCCAGGATGATGGGCTGAAAGTTATCCGGATCGTTGATATTGGCAATAATGGAGATGGCCGCGGCCCGCAGGCCGGCATGACGGGCTGCGATAATCTCCGGGACGGTGGACATCCCTACGGCCTGAGCGCCACAGTTAATTAAAAATCTGGTCTCGGCCGGGGTTTCTAAGCTGGGGCCGGGAACGGCGGCATAAATCCCGGTACTAAAATCTTCAATCCCCAGCCGGGCGGCGTGATCCGCGGCCTGGCTGATAATCCGTTCATCGTAAGCCTTTGACATATCCAGGAAACGCGGCCCCCATTCATCATTATTTATACCGCGCAGGGGATTACCACCCATGAAATTGAGGTGATCCCGGATCATCATCAGACCGCCGACCCGTAATTCAGGACTCAGGCCGCCGGCGGTATTGGTGGCAAGAAGTGTTTGGCAGCCGAGGTACGCCCCCAGGCGGACGGGTAATGCCACTTCTTTAAGCGAATATCCCTCATAATAATGCAGACGGCCCTGGAAGATGATTATCTCCCTGGAACTGATTTTACCACTGATTAAGCGCCCCTTATGGCCGGGAGCTGTGGCCGGAGGCAGGCCGGGAATTAACTCATAGGGAATCTCATTACTGATCTCCAAATCCGGCGGCAGGGCGGACTGGCCGCTTCCCATAATCAGCATGATCTCCGGCGCGGTGCTGAGGTGCCGGGCCAGGAAAGTACCGGCCTTTGCCACCCGTTTCTGATAGAGGGCAGGAGCCATATTATTAGTTCAGGTTAAGGATAAAAGGCCGCATTTAGATGAGTAGCTTTAGTGCGCCTTTTAAGGCTGAAAAAATTAATCTTCCTCTGATTTATAAATTTTTTTAGTATGTATAGCCATTTCTATATCTTCGGAAGCTAATTTTTTTGC
>CAZZJP010000126.1:0-6094 GCA_964654555.1 uncultured Desulfobulbia bacterium | reverse complement strand
TGCTGACCATGGTTGGTAATATATACCGCCGGCGGCGGCAGTACGAGGAGGCCAGGCAATACTATGAAAAGGCCGCCCGTCTTGAATCCTGGAACAGCTTTGCCCTTTACGGTTTGGGGGACTGCCACCGGGGTCTGGCTGATCTGGACAAGGCCATTTACTGGTGGTCGAAAATATTGGAGAATGAACCCAATAATCAGGATCTGTTGACCAGGGTGGGTGATGCCCTGTTGAGTCTTAATCGTATTGACAGCTCTATGGAGCATTACACCCGTAGCCTGAAGGTGGGGTTTGATCTTTACGCCCTTCTCGGTATGTCCCGTCTTTATCGGGCGCAGGGTAATTACCAGGAGGCCGAAAAATGCTGCCTGGAGATTCTGGAACGGGTATCTGACCACCAGAGGGTACTGGAAGAATTACGCCTGGTGTACGAGGGGATGGGTGAGGCCGGCAAGGCCGATGAAGTGGCTTTGCGGCTTAAGTCCTTAGGGGAGGAGCCGAAAATTAATTGACTGAGCGGCTGTGGCAGCTTGACTGTCTGCGGGGGCTGGCGGTTTTGATGATGCTGATCTCCAATTTTCTCTTTGATCTGTTTTATTTTACTGCTGTTCTGAACCCCGCTTCAGGATTTCCCGCCTGGCTGGCCCGTGCCACGGCCGGGCTCTTTGTCTTCCTGGCCGGGGTCTCTCTGAGTCTCAGTTATGCCCGGCCAACGGCCCGCCGGCAGGGCTTTAAGAAATATCTGCGCCGGGGGGCGGGTATTTTCGCCCTTGGAATGCTGATTACCATTGCTACCCGGATAGCGGTGGGACGGCAATATGTGGTTTTCGGCATTCTGCACCTCATCGGCAGCGGCATTATCCTCAGTTATCCCTTTCTTAAACACCGGCGGTTTGCCCTGCCGGCCGGGCTGTTAATTCTAATCGCCGCTCCATTTGTGGGGAATCTGCGGCTTGATTCCGGCTGGCTGCTCTGGCTGGGTGTCCAAAATCCCGGTTTTGCCAGCGTTGATTATACCCCCTTAGTGCCCTGGTTCGGGATTATGCTTATTGGTATTGCCCTTGGCGGTTTTGTCAGTACTATTCCCTCACCGATTCCACCTCGGCGCTCTGTCCGGATATTTGCCGCCTGCGGCCGGCATTCGCTGGTGATTTATTTCGCCCATCAACCACTTTTGTGGACAGGATTTTGGATATGGCAGAGTCTTGGCGCCAGATAAAAATCGGTACCGGGCCGGAGGTGGAGCTCTGGTCTCTGGTACTCCTGGCCCTGGATATTGACCACCGTCTGCGCCGGGCTGAAACGGTATGGGAGATCTGGTGCCCGGAATCAAAGGTACTGGAGGCAAAATATGAACTGGCGGCCTTTGAGGCTGAGAATGCCGCCTGGCCGCCGCCGGAGATATATTCTCCGGCGCTCAAAACCGGCCCTCTGCCTGTTTTAAGCGCTGCCGCTCTGGCCGTTTTCTACGCCTTCACCGGCCCCTGGGGCGGTGCCTTGAGCCGGGCCGGAGAGGTGAACCGGCGGGCCATTATTGATCATGGTGAGTGGTGGCGGTTAGTGACCGGCCTGACCCTGCACGCCGACATCAATCATCTCCTTGGTAATGTAATCATCGGGGCTCTGGTTATGTATTATCTGGCCCAGGAAATCGGGGGCGGTGCGGCCTGTCTGGTGGCTGTGGTTGTCGGGGCCGCGGCTAATCTGTTCAATACCCTGTTGCAGACCGATTATTACCAGTCTCTGGGGTTTTCCACCTCTGTTTTCGCGATGATCGGGGCCATGGCCGGTCTGCGGATAATCAACTGGGATCGAGGGCTGAAGGCTGCCTTAGGGCCTCTTGGGGCCGGTCTCGCTCTGCTTGCCATGCTGGGAATGGGCGGCAAGCACACGGATGTCGGCGCTCACGCCTGGGGCCTGGCCCTTGGTGTCCCGGCCGGTATATTATGCCGGGCCGTTAAAAACCGGCCGCTGGCTCCCTCCTGGCCTAACTGGCAGATCCTGTGGGGCTTGAGCGCTCTGCTCATCGTGGTGGGGGCCTGGTATCTGGCCTGGCCGTAATCATTTTGGCGGCAGGCTCATAAACAAGTTGAAAATATAGTTTAAATATGTGACATTGCATAAATGTGTTATATAATGCCGTTCCCGTCCAAGTGGTTATGGGGGCAACTATGGTGATATCCTCTATAACAATGATCTACAGGCCGGCTTCTGTGAGGAAGGTCAGATAGCCGCCAGGCCGCAGGCTTTGTTTTTCTGATACATTAAATTAATGAACAGGTTGAAAAAGGAAATTTATAATGGATAATCAGCAACCACAATGGGGCCGCAAACGGCCGTCTTCGCCGGAGGATCTTCTTGCCGCCCTTTTAAAGAAGATTAAAGACAGCTTTGAGGGCGGCCATAATCGAGGCAATAAGACACCTGATGACGGTAATAGCGGCTCCGGTTCTAGCGGTGGCAAGGGTATGGGGCTTGGAATTGGTAAAATATTGCTGGTGGTGGGGGCGCTTATTCTCTTCAATTTAGTTTCCTCCTCCTTCTATACAATTAGTCCGGGCGAAAAAGGTGTCATTCTTCGTTTCGGTAAATATTATAAAACTACTAATTCCGGCCTGAATTTTAAAATTCCTCTTATTGATGATCTCTATAAGGTGGATGTGAAGACGATTCGTAAGCAGGAATTTGGTTTCCGCACCCGGCTGCCGGGGCAGAAAACTATCTTTGAGAAGCGTGGCTATCAAACCGAGTCCCTGATGCTCACCGGGGATAAAAATGTTATTGATATAACCTGGATTGTCCAGTACAAGGTGCGGGATCCGGTCAGATTTCTCTTTCAAGTCCGTAATGTCCCCCAGGCGGTACGGGATGTCTCGGAACGGGCCATCCGCCGGGTAGTGGGTAATCAGGACTTCGATTACGCTCTCACCAATCGGGAGATTATTGAGTCATCAACGGCAAGGGAACTGCAGAGGATTATGGATTATTACCGGAGCGGGGTCAAGATTGTCACCGTTAAGCTCCAGGATGTAAATCCGCCTGATGCCGTAAAGCCGGCCTTTAATGAGGTCAATGAGGCAGATCAGGATATGAAGCGCTTGGTTAATGAGGCCGAGGCCACCTATAATAAGGTTATTCCCAGGGCTAAGGGCGAGGCTAAAAAGATAGTGGAAGAGGCCAGGGGCTATGCCGTTCAGCGTACCAACCTGGCTAGGGGTGAATCGGTTCGCTTTACGGATATCTTGAAACAATACAAACTGGCCCGCCGGGTTACCAGGCGGCGGATGTATCTGGAGACCATGCAGAAAGTTCTGCCCAAGGCCGGTGCGGTATATGTGCTTGATAAGGATCAACGTTCCCTTTTGCCCTTTATGAATATAGGGCGCGGCCCTTTGGCTTCCGGACTTCGGGCCGGAGGTAAATAGTTATGACGTTAGAAAATATGGTAGGCAACCCGGAGGAATTCAGCGGTGAATAAGATTATAAAAACGGTTTTGATTATTATCGTCCTGGGGCTGATTGCCACGGCCTGGGACGGCTTCTTTGTCCTGCCCGAAGGACGCCAGGCGGTGGTAACCCAGTTTGGCGCACCGGTGGGCCAGCCGGTAGTTGACGCCGGTCTGCATTTTAAGGCTCCCTTTATTCAGGATGTCCAGTATTTTGATAAACGGCTCTTGATCTGGGATGGTGATCCCAATCAGATTCCCACTAAGGACAAGACCTTTGTCTATGTGGATGTCTCAGCCCGCTGGCGGATATCAAACGCCTTGACTTTTCTGCAGGCGGTGAATAACGAGAGCCGGGCTCAGGGAGTTTTAGATGATATTATCGGCTCTACGGTGCGGGATCTGGTCAATAAACATGATCTGGTGGAGATTATCAGGAGTTCCGACTGGAATCCCAAGGATCATCTCGGGCCGGACGGTAAGCCCGGCACCGGGATTATTATGGGGCGTGACGGTATGGAGAAACGTATTCGGGATATTGTTTCCAAAGCCACCCCCAGATATGGCATTGATGTAGTAGATGTCATGTTTAAACGGGTTAATTATATTGAATCAGTACGGAAGAAGGTCTATGAGCGGATGATCTCGGAACGTAAGAGAATCGCGGCGGAAAAACGTTCTCTTGGTGAGGGCCAGAAGGCGGAAATTCTGGGCCGGGTAGGGCGGGAGTTAAAGACTATAACCTCGGCTGCGACTGAGAAGGCGGAAGAAATTAAAGGCCGGGCGGATGCCAAGGCGGTTACTATTTACGCCGCGGCCTATAACCGTGACCCGGAATTTTACGCCTTCAGCAAAACGCTGCAAAGTTATGAAAAGACTATGGGAAAGAATACCAGTCTGGTAATTTCTTCTGATTCACCATTTTTTAAATATATGCAGGACATGAAAGATATCAAGTAACTGTTTAGATGTGCCCGAGATGTGGTTGATAATGCTGTCCAGCTATACATACGTATGCTGGACGGCATTATCAGCCGCAGGTAAGCGAGCTTGCGAGACTCCAGATTGGGTGCAGCTAAATAGTTACTTTTTGTTTTGAGATTCCACGGCTCTGTCATCCCAAGGTAAGGTTCTGTTCCGTGGCATTGAAAGGGATGCGTCCTTTATCGTTTAGTTTCTCTCTGAAGAGCCGCAGATGGGCTTCGCTTGTAAGCTGGTCGCGGCCGGTTTCCTGAAAACGGCAATGACATTTTGTGAGTTGTCCCTCGCACCAGGGGCAGATCTCCACCGGGCAGCCTAAGCGGTGCAGCTCTCCGTGGCTGGTTGAACATACCGGGCAGCGTTTGAGATCCATGTGAGCCGGGATGTAAAAAGGGAATTCCTTTAAATCCTTGAATTTTTCGACTGATTCTTCGTGATTGAGACCAAAAAAGTTCAGCACCTCTTTGTCCCATATTCCCTCATTGAGGGGGCCTAAGAATTCAGCCCCTTCGCTGGTGGCAAAGTAGCAGAAAATGTTATTAATAGTTCCGGCGGCCAGCAGAAAGACGCCTTCTCTGTCGGCCAGGAGTTTAAGAAACTTGATAGCATCGTTTTGAGCTTCCGGCAAAAAACTGTAGAATTCATGGAAGACATTTAACGCGATGCGGTCGTTTTGATGACGCTCTACTAATTCGCGGGCCGCAGTAATATCCTCATCGTTAACAGCGTATTCCATGAGCAGCTGGATTGCCTGTTTTGTGTCTGTCAGATTCATTTTATTTTGACCCTAATTCCTGCCGCCATTTTTTTGTTTCACTGGCTATATCATCGGCCATGGTGAGGGCGGTTACTACGGCGATTCGTTGAGCCTCCAAGGCCTTAAGCTCTGTGATATGCTTAAATTTTATGCCGCCCATAACTGTAAAGGGCAGGGGGGAGAGGGCGGAAAATTCAGGAATAGCCTTTGACCCGAGGAAGGTGTTGAGCCCCTCCTTAGTGTTGGTGGGAAATATGGGCCCGATGTTGAAATATGAAGCCCCGCGCTCGTGGGCGGATGCCGCCTGTTCTCTGGTGTTGGCGGAGACCCCGATAATTAGCTCCGGCGCCAGGCGGCGGGCCTCGGCGGCCGGCAGATCGGAGTTGCCGAGATGTACACCGTCGGCCGCGACGGCCAGGGCAATATCCAGCCGGTTGTTAATGATGAGCAAGGCCCCGGCCTCGATGGTTCTTTCCCTGAATATTCGGGCCTTATCGTAGAGACGGCGGTCATCTGTTTCCTTGTCGCGGAGTTGGACGATACGGGCTCCGCCTGCCAGAACCGCCTCTAACCATTCAAAATCAGAACGTCCCCTGCTCAGCCTCTCGCAGGAAACAGGATAGATGCTTACCTCTGTTTTAAATTTTTTTATCCTGTCATTCAGGGTAGTTGGGTGACTCATTGAAAAAAAGTGATTTATATAGTAAGTTTATAAGTTTGCTCAAGCGCAATTGCGGTAGATCAGGCGTTGGCGCTTTTTTGAGTGGTAATCGTAAAAATGGCGCGGTCAGTGATGGTTACGGGATATGTCAGAATATTTATTCGAACCCTTTTCCGCTAAAAATAAAGTAGATATTTAGTAACTATTCAGCAGCACCCCATCTTCGTCCATTCGGGACTTCTCGAATAC
>CAZZJP010000125.1:0-6125 GCA_964654555.1 uncultured Desulfobulbia bacterium | reverse complement strand
GAACATTTTAAGCAGGTTATCTCGCGTAAGTTCGGCGATTTTTTCAGTGAAATTGATAACTGGATTGCCGTTAAACGGGCGGAATTACAGGCCACCGAGGCCGGTTTTGGCCGTATTAACCGCCGTAATAATTATTCCACTATTGCTGCCTTAAGTGTAATTCTGCTTCTGGTGCTTATCTTTGCTGCCGCCCTGGTCTATATACTGGAATCCCGCATGCAAGAATTATTGCGGGTAACGGAGAGGATAAGCGCTGGTGATCTACAGACCATGGCCCCGGTGCGGGGCCATGATGAGTTCAGCCAGTTTGCCGAGGCCATGAATATCATGATTGCGGGTCTGGCCGCCTCCCGCAAGCGCCTGCTCGAGCAGTCATATTATTCTGGTATGGCGGATATGGTGGCCGGTACCATTCATAATCTGCGTAATTCCCTGGCTCCGGTGGTGGTAGAACTGGAGGTGGTACAGGGACGGCTGGCAAATATCCGCTCTCAGCAGTTATGTCAGGCCATAGCCGAAATTCATGGGACGGCGGCCGGGGAAGATGATAATTGCAGACGGCATGATTTACTTGAATTTATTAACTTGACCTCCCAGGAACTTGAGCGGCAATTGCCCTTAGTTAGGGGCGGCTTGGATGAGATTAATACCAAGATAGCTCTTCTAATTGAGGTGATGAACCAGACCAGCTGTTATACCGCCGCCGAACGAGCCTTGGAGACAGTGACCCTGGCCGAGGTGGTGAAGGATGCCCTGGCTCTGATTGGCGCAGGGGGGGATGATCTTATAATGATAGAGGTGGCCCCGGCGGTGGGAGGTCAGACCGCCTTCAGGAGCCAGAGGATTGTCCTGGTGCAGATTCTGGTAAACCTGATTGATAATGGGATGGAGGCCGTCAGAAAGAGCGGCCGGTCAGACGGCCGGCTTACAATTAATGCCGTTAGTAGCGAGGGCTTGGAGGGGGGCAGGGAGTTGTCAGTTCAGGTGAGTGATAATGGTATTGGTATCAGCAGGGAGATGTTGGGGAGGATATTTCAACGTGGTATATCCAGCAAGCCGGGCAGTTATGGCTTGGGCCTCCATTGGTGCGCCAACGCGGCCTCCTCTTTGAATGGCAGCCTGCGGGCCGAAAGTGATGGTGAGGGGCGGGGGGCGCTTATGACCCTGGTCTTGCGTGTTTGACATCGGCTGTTTGCGAAATCTGATTGGGGCCTTGGGTATCAAATTCTTCCCCTAAATCCTTGAGTACGGTCTTCAGGCTGGCCTTGGAGTTTTTGATGCCCATCTTCTGGCGGATTCTATCCCGGTAGAAATCAATATTGCGTTTGCTGGTATTCAGGGCCTTGGCGATCTGAATGGTGGTCTTGCCCTGGCGGATGAGGTTGATAATCTGGATCTCATTGGGGGTAAGACGAAAATATTTCTTGGCTATACCCTTCATGAAGGGCGCGGTAATTTCTTTAAGATTGGTCTCGATAATCTTAATAAATGACTGCTGAACCTCATCGAGGCTGGTGGCGTGGAGCTTTTTGAGATAGGGCTCCACCATTTCATGCACCGTGAATAATACCTTGTCCTCCACCTGGCGCTGAATCTCTTTTTCCCGGCCCATCATCTGCTGGAGGGCCAGATTTGTACCGGCTAAGTCATTGGCCTTTGTGGTTAATTCCGCCTCTGCCACCCGCAACTCCTGGGCGGTTTGGCGGTATTGCTGATTTGATTTTTCCAGGGCCTCAATGGTTAGCGCTAACTCCTTGGTGCGGGTCTGTACCTGATCTTCAAGCCTGGCGTTGGTCTCCCTGAGCTCTTTTTCTGCCTGCCATTTGGCAGAGAGGGCGGCGGCAAATTGTCTTATTTCGTGGCTGTGGAACGGCTTCTGGACATAGAGCAGATTCTCAGGCGGCGGGATCTGGCGGGCAATCTCCACGGGGCTGACATCGGAGTGGGCGGTGACGATGACAATATTTATCGTCTCGTCGAGCCGGCGAATCTGGCCGGCAGTCCATACCCCGTCAGGGCCGGGCGGCATTCTGACATCCACAAAGGCGGCACTGAAGGGGCGCTGGGCCTTTAAAGACTCTCGCACCGCCGCCACCGCCTCTTCACCCTGCCGGCAGCAGGTAAGCTCGAAGCTGGGCCAGATTTCCTGGCTAAGGGGCTGGAGTTGGGGGGTGGAAAATAATTTGTCGGCCAGTTGGTCAAGACGGGCAGCGGCGGCGGGCAAGTCCTTGGCTGATAGAATATCCTGGTAGGCCTTGATTATATCCGTTTCATCATCAACAATCAGGATCCGGGGTTGGGGAACGCTGCTCATGGTTTATCTTGTAAGCGATTATAGGACACCGAATCTGCGGCGTTATCGCCCTGTTCGCATACTGATGTATAGCTCACAGGTCGAGGCCTTGCATCTTCGGCACCCTGAGGCCGCTTACAGTTTTGAGGATTTGCCGAATTTTGGTGGATTACCTCGTGATCAGTTACTTTATCTTTAATGCTCGTGCTCCTCTGCCTTAGGGGCGAGACTGCTGAGAATATTGCGCAGGTGGTTGAGGTATTGCTCCTGATTGTCTAAGTCGTCCATGGCATCTATGCTTTTGATCAGGGCTTTGATTCTATCGGGCAGGATAATATGGTATTTGTTTTCGTGTTTCCTGATGGCCTGGTCGATAATCAGGATGGAATAATACCTGATCAGGGTACGCAGACGGGAATCGCGGCGGAATAAATAGGATTGGCCGCCCAGGGTGTTTAGGAAGAAAGCGGCATGCATGTAAAGTTTGGGCAGGGGCAGCCGCAGGTTAAGGCCGTTAACCGCACAGTGCGGCAATTGTGACCAGCGGTAGAAGAGGTTCAGCAGATGCTCGAGGTCATCATTTTCGTATTTTAGAATATCACGGAGGAGAGATAAATCCTTGGGGCCCAGGATGCGGTAGAAATGGGCCGTATTCTTCAATACTGTAAAGAGATTATTGGTTTCACCGGCTACTATGGGCGGATTGTTCAGTAATTTAATGATAATTTTGTTCAGATGGACGGCTATGGGTTCATGGAGTTCATAGGCCTTAATATACTCCTGCTTCTCAAGATGTTTGAAAAAGGTGTCGATATCAGCGGAGGTCATTTCACAGGGAGATAACTCCTTTTTGGCGGTCGTCTGCACGGGGGGGGGCGGTTCTTCGGCAGTCTGGGGAGAAACAGAACTGATAACAGCGGGCTTGACGGTTGCCGGTGGCGGGGCTTCGATTTTATGGACGAACCAGTTTTTCGGAACGGCTTGATTTTTAAATGCCGTTTTGTAGAGGACAAAGATAAGAAGCAGGGCTAGGATTACCAGGGCCAGAATTTTAATGACCCCGCCCTTGCCGGTTTTAAGCTGTCGTTTGTTTTTGGGCATGGCGTTAAGCCTTTTTTGATAGGGATATTTCACAGGTTGCTAAGAACAGATAATATCTTGCTTGTCAGTTAAGGTCAAATAAAATATCTTTTTGGCGAATCATGAAGTCTGAGGTGGATTATGAATTTAAAAGGAGGAGGTGCGTTATGAAGGTTTTTGCTATAAGCGGCAGTGCCAGGAAGGGCGGTAATACCGCTCAATTATTAAGCATGGTTTTGGATGGTCTGGCGGCCGAGGGGGCTGAAACCGAGCTCTTTGAATTAGCCGGCCGCCCAATACAGGGCTGCATTGCCTGTTATAAATGTTTTGAGCAGAAAGATGGTAAATGCGCCGTGGATGATGACGTGGTTAATGAGTGTTTGAGCAAGATGCGGGCGGCTGATGCCATTATCCTGGGCTCGCCGACCTATTTTGCCGATGTCTCGGCTGCCATGAAGGCCTTAATTGAACGTTGCGGGATGGTAGCCCGGGCCAACGACAACATGCTGAAACGTAAATTAGGAGCCGGGGTGGTGGCCGTGCGCCGGGCCGGGGCCTATCATGTCTTCAGCAGTCTGAACAGCTTTTTCCTCATTGGCGAGATGATAGTTGTCGGTTCCTCATACTGGAATATTGGCCTGGGCCGGGACAAGGGCGAGGTGCAAAAGGACGAGGAAGGGGTAAAAACGATGCGGGATCTGGCCGGAAATATGGCCTGGCTGCTGAAGAAGATAAAATAGAAAATCCAAAGTAACTATTTAGCTGCACCCAATCCGGAGTCTCACAAGCTCGCTTACCTGCGGCTGATAATGCCGTCCAGCATACGTATGTATAGCTGGACGGCATTATCAACCACATCTCGGGCACATCTAAACAGTTACAGCTCATAGTTTAGGGCAGGTTATCCTGCTTTAGCTAAATAGTTACAATCCAAAAAGATAACAGGGCCGGTAAGAAACAAGAATATGTCCCGGTCGCAGGGGCGTATTGACAATAGGCGTGGCTGACGGTATTTGGATTTTTAGCGAAGGTTCCGCTAATCACAATTCTGGGATTGCAAACTCATGGATGACATGGTTAATTGGAGGAATATGATGGGGGGCAACTTTATCTTGCAGGATGTTCGTTGAACGGTTCTAAAACTATAGGAACCCAAGTCAGGACTGCTTTTGCCAATAAATTGAAATCATATAAAATATAGCTGATCAATGTCTCTGGCCTGTAATACGGCATAAATTAGCTCTATCAAACATTGGATGGCAAAATGAAATTCAATTTGAATAATTTTTTAAGGGCGGTTTCCTTTACGCTTGATTTCGTGGAGATTGATTTTTTGGGGGCTACTTCTAATCACTCAAGGCGTGTTGGCTATATCTCACAAAGGCTTTCCGAATGTTTTAAGATGGGTGATAAAGAACAATTTGATTTGTTCACTTTTGCCATGCTGCATGATAATGGTCTTAGCGAAGATGTTCTTGTGACTGGTATCCCCGCTGAAGCCCCTGCAAATAATAGACATAAACAGTTAGAAATGTATACCGTTCACTGTGAGATCGGAGAAGAAAATGTAAAAAATTTCCCATTTCTTACCGATCAGCAAAACATTATCCGCTACCATCATGAATGCTTTAATGGTAGTGGCTTTTTTGGGGTGTCTGGATCAGATATTCCCTTAATGGCCCAAATTATTGCTTTAGCGGACACCGTGGATAATTTGTATCATTTTGAGATTAGAAATCTGAAGAATCGAGAAACAATCATCAACTTTATTGCGCAAAATAAAGGGCGCTATTATTCTCCTGATATGGTGGATGCCTTTATGGCGATCAGTTCGCATACAAGTTTCTGGCTTGACCTTCAAGAACCCTTTATTTACGAGGTGTTGGCCAAAAATAATCTTACAAAAGAGATTGATCTTGAAACGGAAGAGATTGCGCAAATTACTAAGGTGTTTTCAAAAATAATAGATTCCAAATCCAAGTTTACCTCTCGTCACACAGCAGGACTCATGGAAAAGGCGGAGATAATGGCTGATTTTTACCATTTTAATAAGGAACGAAAAACGCAATTTATTATTGCTGCCAGTCTTCACGACCTTGGAAAATTAGCAATTCCTAGTACTATTTTAGATAAGCCGGGTAAATTAACCAAGGATGAATTTAATATAATTAAAGAGCACACCTATTATACCAGAGTGGCTCTGAGTCAGATCAACGGGTTTGAAGATATAAACAGATGGGCTGCCAATCATCATGAAACATTAGACGGTAGTGGCTACCCGTACGGTATTCATGGCGATGAATTGGGGTTTGAGGAAAGGTTGATGTCTTGTCTTGATATATATCAGGCACTGACGGAAAACCGTCCTTATCGAGAAGGAATGATCTATGACAAGGCAATGAGTATTTTAGAAAAAAATGCTCATTCAGGCAAGATTGACAAGATGATTGTTAAAGATATTGGTGAGGTGTTTATGTGAAATATTGAAGTTTCATTGTTAATTTAGTATGGCTGTAAAGTGCAAAGGGGGACGTCTATGATATTATGCTTTACTGCCAAGATAATTTGTTAGTAACTAATCAAAACGCATGAAATCATGGACGTCCCTAATATCACGCCCAGCAAATAATTCAGGCCATAGGAAAATGACCTAAACAGTTACCGCCGTTTTTACAATATTAATGATGCTCGCCTTTTTGATTGACCAGATTCAACAAATGAGTTGCTGGCTTTTTCAAGAGGCATGGCACAA
>CAZZJP010000124.1:0-6141 GCA_964654555.1 uncultured Desulfobulbia bacterium | reverse complement strand
ATAAATGACGAATAAACCAGAAAAAATTGATTGTTTCAAGGCCTATGACATCCGGGGCCGAGTGCCGGAAGAGCTTGATGAGGAACTGGCCTACTGGATTGGTCAGGCCTGGGCGGCCCGCTTCAAGCCCCGGTGTCTCGCGGTAGGCCGCGACATCCGCCTTTCCGGCCCCGCCCTGAGCCAGGCTTTAGTCAAGGGCTTAACGACGGCGGGCGTTGATATCCTTGATCTCGGTCTCTGCGGCACCGAGGAGATATATTTTGCCGCCGCCAATCTTCAGGTGGACGGTGGAGTCATTATTACCGCCAGTCATAATCCGGCCGACTATAACGGCATGAAGCTGGTGCGTAAAGGCGCCCGGCCCATCAGCGGCGACAGCGGTCTGCGGGATATTGAACGCCTTGCCGCCGTCAGAGAGCCACTGAAGGCGGCAAGGCCCGGCAGCTATAAGACCATTAATCCCCGGCCGGATTATATTAAACATCTCTTAAACTATGTTAGCCCCCAGAAGCTCCGGCCCCTGACCATCGTCGCCAATTGCGGCAACGGTTGCGCCGGGCCGATTCTAAATCTTTTAGAACAGCACCTGCCCTTTAAATTAATTAAGCTCCAGCAGCAGCCGGACGGTCATTTCCCCAACGGCGTCCCCAATCCCCTCCTGCCGGAAAACCGGGCCGCCACCGCCGAGGCGGTTGTCCGGCAGCAGGCCGATCTGGGCCTGGCCTGGGACGGCGATTGCGACCGCTGCTTTTTCTTTGATGAGCAGGGCCGTTTCATTGAGGGTTATTATATAGTAGGGCTTCTGGCCCAGGCTGTCCTGAGCAAGAATCCAGGGGCAAAAATCATCCACGACCCCCGCCTGACCTGGAATACTATGGAGCTGGTGCGCCAGGCCGGAGGGCAGGCCATCATGAGCAAAACCGGCCACGCCTTCATCAAGGAGCGTATGCGGCAGGAAGATGCAGTTTATGGCGGTGAGATGTCGGCCCACCATTATTTCCGGGATTTCGCTTATTGCGATTCCGGCATGATTCCCTGGCTTATAATCTGCGAGTTAATAAGCCGCAGCGACCGTTCCCTCTCCAGTCTCATCGCCCCACGCCTCGAGGCCTTCCCGGTAAGCGGCGAGATAAACTCCAGGGTTGACGACCCGGAGGCGGCAATCGCCAGAGTAAAAAAACGCTTTGCCACCGGCGGCCGTCTTGATTACACCGACGGCCTGAGCGTGGAGTTCAGCGACTATCGCTTTAATATCAGAAAATCAAATACCGAACCGGTACTGCGACTTAATGTAGAATCACGCCATAACAAGGATTTGCTGCGGGAAAAGACCAAAGCACTCTTAAAAGAAATAAGGTAATTATTCAGCGTGATGCATAGAAGTAACAATAACCCCAGAATTGTAACTATTCAGGAAAGCGCAGACTCCGGATGTGTCCGAGATGTGGTTGATAATGCTGGACGGCATTATCAACCGCAGGTAAGCGAGCTTGCGAGACTCCGGATTGGGTGCAGCTGAATAGTTACGAAATAAGACAAGTTAAAGGAGAAGCAATGCAGGCAGAAAAAATCACCATCAACGACAATGGAACCTTAAATGTCCCCGATCAGCCAATTATCCCTTTTATTGAGGGCGACGGCATCGGTCCTGATATCTGGGCCGCCGCCAGCAAAGTACTGGATGCCGCGGTTGCCAAGGCCTATCAAGGTAAACGCCGGATAAGCTGGTTAGAGACCTTTGCCGGCGACAAGGCCCATGATAAAACCGGCGAATGGATGCCCACCGCCACCTTCGACACTATTCGCGAGTATATCGTCGCCATCAAGGGGCCGCTGACCACCCCGGTGGGCGAGGGTATACGCAGTTTAAATGTTACCCTGCGCCAGGAGCTTGACCTGTACGCCTGCGTCCGACCGGTGCGCTATTTCCAGGGAGTGGTCAGCCCGGTGAAGGAGCCGGAAAAGGTCAATATGATTATTTTTCGGGAGAATACCGAGGATGTTTACTCCGGAATCGAGTGGCAGAACGACAGTCCCGAGGCCAAAAAAATGATTGATTTTGTGGCCACTCTCGGCAAAAAAATCCGGCCGGAATCCGGCATCGGCATCAAGCCCATCAGCCCTTTCTGCACCAAACGCTTGGTTCGCAAGGCCATTGAATATGCCATCAAGCATAATAAACCCAATGTAACCCTGGTTCATAAGGGCAATATAATGAAGTTCACCGAAGGCGCCTTCCGCAACTGGGGTTATGAACTGGCCAGAGATGAATTTCCCCAACAATGCATAACCGAGCAGGAACTCTGGGACAAATATGACGGCAAACGTCCCGAGGGCAAGGTTGTTATTCAAGACCGCATAGCCGACGCCATGTTCCAGCAGATCCTCCTGCGGCCAGCGGAATACAGCGTCCTGGCCCTGCCCAACCTCACCGGTGATTTCATCTCCGATGCCCTGGCGGCCCAGGTTGGCGGTCTGGGGCTGGCCCCTGGGGCGAATATCAGTGACCAGATTGCCCTATTTGAGGCCACCCACGGCACAGCCCCCAAATACGCCGGGCTCGACAAGGTTAACCCCGGCTCCCTGCTTCTCTCCGGGGTCATGATGCTGGAATACTTAGGATGGCAGGAGGCAGGAAACCTCATCCAGAAGGCCCTGGAGACCACTATCTCCAAAAAGACCGTAACCTATGACCTGGCCCGTCTCATGACCGGGGCCCATGAACTCAAATGCTCCGAGTTTGCCCAGGCCATTATCGATAATATGTGAGCCTCCCCACCCGGTTCACCAATCTCGGTGCCGCAATTTTAGACGTCCTGTTCCCGGCCCGCTGTCTGCTCTGCGGAGAGCAGCTGAGGCCGGGGACAGATATTTTATTCTGTCCGTCCTGCGGCGGCCGGCTCACCATAATTCAGCCGCCGCTCTGCTCCTGTTGCGGCCGTCTGCTGCCTGATTCAGCGGCCAGTCATCTCTGCGGCGCCTGCCTGCGACAGCGGCCCCTGTTCAGCAAGGCCCGGGCCCTGTTCATCTATGACAAATTCAGCTCGCCCCTGATTCACGACTTTAAATATCGGGGCCGGACTACGGGCCAGCGAACATTCAGCGCTCTGCTGCGGCGCTCCCCGATAAGACAGGAGCTAAATATCCCAGATCTGATTATTCCAGTCCCGCTCCACCATAAGCGTTTGCGCCAGCGGGGTTTCAATCAGGCCCTGACCCTGGCCCGTTCCCTTTTTCCCCAAGATAAGCGGATCATCAGAGGTGATTTACTTATCCGCCAACGCTGGACCACGCCCCAGGCCAGTTTAAACGGCCATGAACGGCGTAAAAATCTGCGTAACGCCTTCATGGCCGCTGATTCCGTACCGCTCAAGAACAAAAATATACTTCTAATTGACGATGTTTTTACTACCGGCTCTACCCTCAATGAATGCGCCGCCATCCTGCTCCATGGCGGTGCCCATGACATCCAGGCCTTGACTTTAGCCAGAGTGCTTGAGTAAAATATTCACTCAACTTTTCTGGTTGTATTTTCAGAAAGTGATTTTTATATAACTATCTGTAATTATTAACATTAAAGATAAAAAGCCCTTCACTACATGGTATATTGGTTTTACCAAAAACATCAATAATATCAAGGAAGGGGGGAGGGAGGAGAAATTTGGTAGGTATTACTACCAAATAACATCTGGGACAACAAGAGGAAAGATGACCGCAGAACAGAATTTCTTCGTTTATTGCAGATTTTAAAATCTATACCCCGCGTGACTATAATGACATAATCGGCTATACCATTATAACCTAGGTGAAATATGTCTTTATTCGAACTAACAAGGAGAAAAGTCTGGATAAAATCCAACATAAAAGGTAAAAAAATGTTCAGTATCATCATTGTGTTAATTATCTTAATTTTTCCTCCCGCATTCGCTCAAGCGAAGTGTATCTCCGGTAACTGCCAAAACGGGATCGGCACCTTCTCATATTTCGGCGGCATGAAGTATACGGGGCAATTCAGAAATGGCAAGCCCAATGGTGAGGGAACCAAAACCTACGCCAACGGCACTGCCTACACGGGCAATTTCAAGGACGGCAAATTCTCTGGTCAGGGCACAAAGAAATACCCGGACGGAGCCGTCTACACGGGTGAATTCAGAAATGGCCGTTTCTTCGGCAAGGGTAAATATACCGAGGCCAACGGGGCTGTCTATGAAGGCGAATTCGCTTATGGCCAGTTCAACGGCACCGGCACCTATACCTACCCATCCGGCGCCAGATACCAGGGTACTTTTATCAATGACAAATTTACCGGTCAGGGAATATTGACCTATGCCGACGGCTCCACCTATAAAGGCAGCTGGGTAAACAACCTGCCCAGCGGTATCGGCACAGCCAAAAAGCCGGACGGTTCCACTTATAAGGGCAGCTGGTGGGCCGGTAAATTTGACGGCCGGGGAATTTTAACCCTGGCCGACGGCACTAAGAAAGAAGGGCTATGGAAGGAAGGTAAATTAACCAAGTCCCAGAAGTCGGTCACGGTCAATAAAGAATCCCTGGGCAGCAGCGGCTGGAAGTATTAGCCCACAATTATCCCCATCAGCGTGAGGCAGTTTATGGCCCGTGATATCCTCGTAGTCGACAATAATCCGGTAATTCTAAAATTAATGGCCAACTTCCTGACTAAAGAAGGCCACCAGGTAAAGACCGCTGAAGACGGATTAGCGGCCCTGGAGATTGTCAAATCCTTCCAGCCGGAAATTATTTTTGTCGATCTGATTATGCCCAGAATTCCAGGAGAGAAACTCTGCAAAATTCTGCGCCAGAAAAAAGGACTGCGGCAGGCTGTCATAATTATTCTGTCGGCGGCAGCGGTGGAACAGAAGATCAATTTCAAAGAGTTCGGTGCCGATGCCTGTATCGCCAAAGGCCCATTTAAGGAGATAGGACATCATATCCACCTAATCTTTAAAAAGTTAGACGAAGGCCGTCTGCCCGCTTTCGGCAATGGTATCATCGGCATCGACAAGGTTTACAAACGGATTGTAACCAGCGAATTATTATCCAGCCGCCGTCATTTCTGGGTCACCCTCAACAATATGGCGGAGGGCTTTCTTGAATTAACTGAGGACGGCCGCATTGTCTATATAAACCAGGTAGCAGCAAATATTATCGGCCAGCCAGAAGAAGAACTGCTCGCCAGCGATTTTTTAAATATATTCAACCAGGAACAAAAGGCCGAATTAAGCGACCTCCTGATCAATATCGGCCCCAAGGCAGTCACCATTGGCGAGTATGAAGTCTTTAAATTTCAAAACCGTTACCTGACCATAACCCTGGTGGCTATTAATGAGGATGATGAAAAATCAATCATTATCATTATCCATGATATAACCCGGCGCAAAGAAGCGGAATTTGAACTGCGGCGATATCAAGAAAACCTGGAGTTAATAGTAGATCGGCGTACCGCTGAGTTAAAGGAGATAAATCGTGAACTCCAAGACGAGATTGAAGAACGGCGCCAGATAGCGAGAGAAAAAGAAGGTCTGGAGGCAGAATTACGCCAGACACATAAAATGGAGGCCATTGGCACCATGGCTGCCGGTATCGCCCATGATTTCAACAATCTGCTCACCGCTATTTTTGGTTATACAGAACTGCTGAGCCTGCCCCCAAATGTCCCGGATGAACATCTCTCGCACATCCAGAATATCACCAAGGCCGCCAGCCGGGCTCGGGAATTAATCAACCTTATCCAGACCTTCAGTAAGCCAGAAGAACAGGAGTTCAGCCAGGTTCGGCTGCCTATAATCATTGGCGAAACCTTAAGCCTGTTGCGGCCAGCTATCCCCAAACGGGTCAAACTGACCACCGACATCCAGCCCTGCCCGCCGATCATGGGAGGGGCGGTGCAAATTCAACAGGTGCTGCTGAACATCTGTACCAACGCTATCCATGCCATGCAGGAGAAGGGCGGCACCCTGAGTATTAAACTCAGTATGCCGCCTCTCTCTGCTCGAAAGGAGGAGATTAATTTTGTTGAGCTTGAAATCAGCGACACCGGTATAGGCATCAGCAAAGAAAATCTGGGGAGAATATTCGATCCATATTTCACCACCCAAATCGGCGGCGAAGGCACCGGCCTCG
>CAZZJP010000123.1:0-6196 GCA_964654555.1 uncultured Desulfobulbia bacterium | reverse complement strand
TACGCCGCCGCAATATCTAATTACTGTTTCCTGGGAATATGATTCTAAAGTAACGATCAACGGCTTCAGACTGTATTACAACGGCATCCAGGTTGCCGCAACCTCAGATCCGGCGGCCAGAAAATTGACCTGTAAGATTCCACAGAGTGACGGAGTCAAGACCTTTGCCCTCACCGCTGTGGATGGTGCTGGTCATGAATCGTTGATCTCTAACACCATAACCTATGATCCCGCTAAGTTGAATCATGCCCCAACGGCCCGGGATATTACGCTGCAAACCGCTGAAGATACTGTACTAACCGGCACCCTTCCGGCCACAGATCAGGATGGAGACAAACTAACCTACCGCTTGCGGAATAATGGCTCACATGGCAACGCAGTCATAACCGGCTCAAGTACCGGCGCCTTCTCTTACACCCCGCAAACTGATTTCAATGGAACCGACAGCTTCACCTTTATAGTTAATGACGGCCAAAAGGATTCGGCTCCAGCCACGGTCTCTATTACTGTCAAACCGGTAAATGATGCGCCGGTGGCGCAGACCGATTCCTTAACTATTCCTGAAGATACCAAAGTGGATATTGATGTTTTGGCCAACGATACGGATGTGGATGGCGATACTCTTACGGTAACCGCTCTTGGGCGGCCAACGGTTGGCAAGGTGGTAGTAAAGGATAATCGGGTGGTTTATACCCCCAAGGCTGATTATAACGGTAAGGACAGCTTCACCTATACTATCAGCGATGGCAATGGCGGTACAGCTACCGGCACGGTAAATATCGTCCTGACCCCGGTAAATGACGTCCCTGTCGCAATTAATGATCAAGCCACGGTCGAGGGGGCTAATCCGATAAAGATTAGTCTGTTATCTAACGACAGCGATGTTGATGGTGACACTCTGCGGGTTGTGTCTGTCACTCAGCCTTTAAGCGGGCATGTGACTTTAAATAACGGCCAGGCTGTTTATACGGCCAGCAAGGGCTTTGTCGGCACGGATTCTTTCGTTTATACCATCAGCGATGGTCAAGGCGGCACGGCGAAGGCCGGTGTTACAGTTGTGGTAACAGCTCCTCGGCAGACTATTTCCTGTTCATGGGACTATAACGCAGACACCAGCAATATAGCCGGGTTCAGACTCTATCGCAACGGGGTTATGATTGGTGAGATAATGAATAAAAACGCCCGTACCCTGACCTGCAAGGTGCCGATTATTACCGGAAGTCTGAGCTATGCCATGACCGTAGTTGATACTTCTGGCGTGGAAAGCGCATTATCTAATACCATTAACTATAACGCGCCGTTATAGTCCACAGTCTAACTTTTTAGGCATTATTTGGGCACAAATAAAAAAAGCACTTAACTCAATGACGAGCTAAGTGCTTGATTTTACTGTGGTGCCGGGACCAGGATTTGAACCAGGGACACACGGATTTTCAGTCCGTTGCTCTACCGACTGAGCTATCCCGGCAACAATGAAGTCGCTAATATATTGAAGGGCCGGGATATTGTCAAGGAGTTTTTTGGGGATGGGCCGCTAAAAACACGGCTTCATTTTGTAAATTCAAGGAGGAAATCAAGCCAGTCTTCCATGCCCTGGCCTGAGACGGAGGAGAGTGCCATTACCCGCAGATCCGGGTTCAGGGCCAGGGCATCGGCCTCAGCCTCGCTGACGGAGAAATCAAAATATGGCAGGAGGTCAATTTTACTAATTACAAAGAGCTCAGAGGAATGGAAGGCACTGGGATATTTTGCCGGTTTGTCGGGGCCTTCAGGTACTGACACCAGAACCACCCGCTGATGTTCACCAAGAGCGAAGGTGGCCGGGCAGACCAGATTCCCCACATTTTCTATCACCAGAAGATCGAGTTTTTCGCCCTTTAATTCTCTTTCCATGGCGTCTAAGCCCTTGGCCACAAGAGGAGCATCAAGATGACAGGCCCCGCCGGTGGTTAACTGCACAACAGGAACCCCTTTCGCCCTTATGCGCTCCGCATCCCGTTCCGTTTCAATATCGCCCTCTATGACCCCGATTCGGAGTTTGCCGCTCAGGGCCTCAATGGTTTTTTCCAGTAAGGTGGTTTTGCCAGAGCCAGGGCCGGAAATAAGGTTTAGAGCCACGGCACCCATGGCCTCTATGCGATGTTGATTGGCGTGGGCGGCCTGATTATTGGCAGCCAACAGGCTCTGGTTTATCTCAATAGTGGTGGATGAGGGGCTGTGACAGCCGCAGGTGTCGCACATGATTTTGCTCCAAAAATGATTATGGGATGGTTGGTTTTATCTATTGGTTAACGCAATTGTCCTCTTCTTCTGAATCCATCTCCACCTGCAGGAGGATTATATCGCTGCTGTCACTGGCGGGGATTATGATGTCCAGTCTGGCGTCTTTGGTTAAGAGGGATTCAGCGCTCAGGCAGTTAAAACCGAACTTAAAGGAATCCACCACTATTCCGGAGAGGGGGCCGATTTCCACCCGGATCCGGATAATCCGTCGGGCCTGATGACGGGCCGCCAGGTCATGGAGCTGGGTGAGCAGACCCTGGGCCAGGGATAACTCGTGCATTTGTCCACTCCTCAATTTGTTTTATGACCATATCCGCCACTGGTTTTACCTTGGCGCGCAGAGTGGGCGAGAGCTCAAGGCTTAGATTCAGGTCTTGAGGGATAATACCGATTATTCTGATTTCGGCGGGGGCCTTGTCCCGCAGACGACAGAGGTCAATAATTTCCAATAAGCCCACCTGGTGGGGTGAGACACTGATCTGTAACCCGGCTCCCCGCATCTCATCAGCTGACAGAAGATGAATTCCCCCGGCCGGGCCTTCCATGTTCAGCACATCAATAATCAGCAGGCGGCGGCTGTCTTCAATCACGGGGGCAAGATAGATACCGGATGTGCCGCCGTCCATGAGTTCAATCCCGGGGGGAAAGTGGTAATTAGCCTGGAGATATTCAACCACCCGTACCCCAAAACCTTCGTCACTCATCAGGATGTTACCCACCCCGAGAATGGTTATGACCTTTATTGTGGTATTTTGTTCATACATAAGTTCTTTTCTATATTTCTGTATAGTTACATTCGCCTGAATCTATCCTCTGGCTCCTGACTCAGCATATGCGGGGCAGAGGTTCGCCGCTTAAAGCGGTTACCAGCCGCCGGCCGCCGGCCTTGGTTCGCATCTCAACCCGTCCAGCCGGGGAGTCACGCACCTCGCCGATAATAGCGGCCTCCCGGCCTTCAGGGAATTGGCGGATGATTTTTAAGGCATTATCCGCCTCATCCTCTTTGACAAGGGCCAGAAGTTTGCCTTCGTTAGCAAGATAGAGGGGGTCAAGGCCAAGGAGATCACAGGCAACCCGCACCTGAGGGTGGATGGGAATGGCGCTTTCCTCAATGGTCATGGCAACCCCAGCGCTGGCGGCTATCTCGCAGAGGGTGGTGGCTACTCCGCCCCTGGTGGGGTCACGCATGGCATGGAGGCCGGGGCCTATGCTCTGTACCAGGGCCGCGGTCAGTCGATGCAGGGCCTGGGTATCACTTTGCAGATTACCGCTGAAGGGCAGATTATGGCGGGCCAGCATAATGGTGATACCATGATCTGCCATGCTACCGGAGATTAATATACGGTCGCCCGGCCGGGCGTTGCGAGCCCCAAGATTGAGATCGGCGGCCACCAGTCCGATACCGGCGGTATTAATAAATATTTTATCGGCCTTACCACGGGGCACAACCTTGGTATCACCAGTTAGTATCGGCACCCCGGTCTGGGCGCAGGCCTCGGCAATGTCTAAATTCAGGCGTCGTAATTCAGCCATATCCAGCCCCTCTTCGAGGATAAGACCCAGGCTCAGGCCCATGGGGCGCGCTCCGCGCATGGCCAGATCGTTTATGGTGCCGTGTACCGCGAGTTTGCCAATGGAACCGCCGGGAAAGAAAATGGGTTCCACCACATAGCTGTCGGTGCTGAAGGCCAGGCGGCCGGCACCGGTATCAATGACGGCGCAATCCTCCATATCGTCTAAGGCTGGATTACTTAAGGGCTTTATAAGGCTGGCTATCAACTCCCCGCTGGCCAGGCCGCCGCTGCCGTGATCTAAAGTTATGCTCTTGGTCATGATATTTATTAAAAGTAATTATTCAGCCAAATAACCGGGCGAATCCTGCCTCTATTTTAAAAGTAACAAATTCAATACGTTGTATATTTTGTTTATATGAAAGTCACCTGCCAAGGATATTGGCCTTGCCACGACTTTCATGTTTCGTTATGCCCATGTTGACCGGGCATGGCTGTTACTTAGAGCGTAATGTCTGGAAGTACCAGCCACCGAAATATAATTATTGAAATTTATAAAAGGCGGCGCATGTTCCCTCGCTGGAGACCATGCAGGGGCCTACGGGCCTCATTGGGGTGCATCGTTTCGCAAAGAGCGGGCAATGGGTGGGGCTGGTCAGCCCTTTTAAGACCTCTCCGCAGAGGCATCCCGGCGGTTCAGCAACGTCCCTAACCTTTACGCTGAGCCTTACGGCGGCGTTGAATTTATCGTATTGAGGCCTGATTCTCAGGCCGCTGGCCGGAATTTGGCCCAGCCCCCGCCATTGACAGTCTTCGGGGCTGAATACCTGCTTCATAATGGTTAGAGCCTGGGGATTGCCTTCGGGCTTGACCACCCTGCTATAGGCGTTTTCAACCACGGCCCGGCTCTTTTCACTTTGCCGGACAAGCATGAGGAGGGCCTGGAGGATGTCCACGGCCTCAAAACCCGCCACCACACAGGGCAGGTGGAATTCGGTGCTCAAAGGTTCATAAGGCTTAGTGCCGATAATGGCACTGACATGGCCGGGGCAGAGCAGGCCGTCAACGCTTAAATCCTCCTGGAAGAGGGCCTTTAGGGCCGGCGGCATGAGTTTATGAGCCGAAAAGACGGTAAAATTATTCATCTTCTCCCGCGCCGCGGTCATAATGGTAGCGGCTACCACGGGGGTTGTGGTTTCAAAGCCGATACCGGCAAAAACTACCATTTTATCAGCCTCGTTCCGGGCCAGACTAAGGGCCTCCATGGGCGAATAGACTATTTTGATAACCGCACCCTGGGCGGCGGCCTGGGTCAGCGAGCCGTCTGAGCCAGGCACCCGGTAGAGATCACCGAAGGTGGCGAGGATGACACCCGGCATCTTGGCCAGTTCGATGAAGGAATCAATCTGGCCGGGGGAGGTCACGCAGACCGGACAGCCCGGCCCGGAAACAAGTGTCAGCCCCTCGGGGAGCAGAGCCCGCAAGCCATGCCGGAAGATGGCCATGGTATGACTGCCGCAGACCTCCATTATCCGGACGGGACGGCTGAGGCAGCGGTTGATCTCTTCAACAAGAGAGGCGCATAAACTTTTATCGTTTAATTGCTCCAGGGGATTGTCTTTGACTCTCACGTCAACCCCTCTGCCATTTGCCGCATCAGATCGATATTTTCTCGAGCCTCAGCGGCTGACATAGCGTGAATGGCAAATCCGGCGTGGACAATGACAAAATCATCCACCTCCGGCAGACGGTCAATAATGTCTAATCTTACCTCCTGGCTTAAACCCTCCAGTTCCACCAGAGCGGTGGGCGGCAGCAGATCATCGTTATCGCCATTTTTAACCTCAATGACCCGCATGGGCACAGCGAGACACATAGCGGCTTCCTCCGATAAGGGCCTGACCCAGGGCAAGGCCGCCGTCATTGACCGGCACCTCTTCCCCGCTGTAGACCTTAAATTTTTGCTCTTTTAATAAAATGGTAAGTCCCTGTCGTAACAGCTTGTTTTGTAAACAGCCGCCGCCAAGAATCATGGGTAGATCCCCGGCCGGATTTAATTGTCCGGCAAAGGCGCTTAAGGTGCGGCAGAGCCAGAGATGAAAGTCCAGGGCCAGATCCTGCACCTCATACTGACAACTTAAATTTAACATGCCTGTGAGCATCGGCACAGTCTTAATTATCATAACACGGTTATTTTTTTCATAAACGGCCTCCGGCAGTATGGGATCTTGGGCCAGGGCCTTGGCCAGTGATTTTCCCCGCATGGCCCGCCAGGCCATGGCCTCCAGTTCCATGGCCGCATGCCCCTCGTACTCTGACTGCAGGCGCAGACCGAGGATGGCGGCCGCGGCATCAAAGAGGCGGCCGGCGCTGGAGGTGGGGGGGCAGTTTACCCCGGCCTT
>CAZZJP010000122.1:0-6255 GCA_964654555.1 uncultured Desulfobulbia bacterium | reverse complement strand
AGGAGACGTTTAAACATAGCTCCAATAATGTACGGTATTTCTGGGGTTATGTCAACGAACAAGCTTGCGCTTTTCTAAACGCAATATTAGCCAGGTTATTTCTTTACAGATCCCCCGGGATATGGCGGATCTGGGGATATACCAACCCGTTTCGCTGACTGTTTCAGGCCTCAAATGAGGCGATGTCCCAGCAGCCGGTGATGTCTTCTCTCAGTACAAAAAATCTTTTCTGGTTATTGATGGCAAGCTTTTTCTCAAGATAATTTCTTTCAAGGGCTACGGCTGGATAGTCGCCGTAGATTAATATTTCCTCCAATGCCTGTTCTCTATGGCTGAGTTGATTAAATTGGAGATATTTTCTTCTATTAAATGCTTGATGAAAAGATATACTATGGAGCTTTTCCCGACCTGACGACTGCCGATGAGGTCAATGATTTTGAGGGTCGGCAGATTGCCAAGAATAATCGGTAAAATTTCTCTACGTTTTTGGGTCTAATCCGTCTTGACATTTTCTCCCCCATTGCGGACTATATAAGTAGGGGGCATTCTTGAGTCCCGCTATCCCTACTCATCTTCTATGCCGTTGGCAGCTAAATTATCTAATAATGACTTATAATTCCATGGCGAAGAACTTTCAACCGCATCAATATCTTAGGCGATATTTAATTGCCCTGGCCATTATCTGGACGGTTCTTATTGCCTTCTCGATATTCTGGAATTTTAAGCAGGCCAGGGAAGAGGTGTTCTCCATGGCCAAGGCGGCCGCTGTCCACGCCTTTCAAAAAGATGTTCTTTACCGGCGCTGGGCCGCCAGTCATGGCGGTGTTTATGCCCCGGTCAGTAAACGGACGCCGCCCAATCCATATCTTGCTAATATCCCGGAACGAGATGTTGTCACCTCTTCCGGCCGCCGTCTCACCCTGATTAATCCCGCCTCCATGAGCAGAGAGGTCTATGATATGGCTAAGGCGCAATATGGCCAATCTGGCTTTCAGAGCCATATTACCAGCCTGCGGCCTCTGCGGCCTGAGAACGCCCCTGATTCCTGGGAGCGAAGGGCGCTGAAACAATTTGCTCGGGGCGGCAAGACAGAGGTTTTTTCAGTGATTCATCGGCGTGGCAGTTCGTTTCTGCGCTATATGCATGTCTTAAAGGTTAAGCAAGGCTGCTTAAAATGTCATGCTGCTCAGGGTTATAAACTTGGCGATACCAGGGGCGGAATCAGTATTTCTGTGCCGTTAAAGGAGTTCTATGCCATTCAGGCCTGGCAATACAGGCCCTTTATTGCCTTTCATCTCCTTATCTGGCTGGTGGGGATTGCCGCTCTGTTCTTGGGTGGCCGCAAGATGGTGAGACTAATAAGCCGTCAAGAGGATATGGCCGGTAAATTACAGGAGAGTGAGGAGCGCTTCCGCCGGCTGCTGGAATACGCTCCGGTACCCATGGCCATGATTAATCATGACGGCGCGATTGATTTTATCAATCAGAAGATCGTCTCCACCTTCGGTTACCGGCGGCAGGATATTCCCAGTCTGGACAAATTCTGGCTCAGAGTCTGCCCTGACGCGGATGACAGGCGGCAGTCAATTGGTCGCTGGCAAAGTCTTATTGACGAGGCTCGAGCCGGTAATCGAGAGATTAAGGCGGCAGAGTATCACTTAACCTGTTTGGACGGCAGCCGCCGTATTGTCAAGATATATGGCACCGTTCTGGAGGATGTCTCTATTTTGGTCTTTAATGATATAACCAGAGTTGTTGAGGCCGAGAAGGAGAAAAAATATCTCGAAGAGCAGCTGCGTCAGGCTCAGAAGATGGAGGCCATCGGCACTCTGGCTGGTGGTATAGCCCATGATTTTAATAATATATTAACCGCTATTTTAGGCTTTACCTCTCTTGCTATTGATGAAAAAAATTCCGGCGGTGAGCTGGAATCCTATCTCCAGGAGGTTATGGCGGCCAGTAACCGGGCTCGTGAGCTGGTGAAACAGATTCTAACCTTCAGCCGTCAACACGAGCAGCAGCTTCAACCCCTGCGGATTCAATTTGTCTGCAGGGAAGCCTTGAAATTTCTTCGTTCAACCATTCCCTCAACCGTTGAGATAAAACAGAATATTGAGGCGCAATGTCCGCCGGTGCTGGCCGATCCGACCCAGATTTACCAGGTCATAATTAATCTCTGTACCAATGGTTATCACGCTATGCGTGACGGCGGCGGCACATTGGTGGTTTCCCTCGAGACGGTGGAGGGGGTGGAGTATGAGCTGGCGCGTAAATTCCACCTTGAGCAGGGGCTTTTTGTTAGATTGATGGTGGCTGATACCGGCCCCGGCATACCGTGTGATATACGGGAGCGGATATTTGAGCCCTATTTTACTACCAAGGTTCAGGGTGAGGGGACAGGGCTGGGGCTGGCTGTGGTGCATGGCGTGGTCACCCGTTGTCATGGGGCCGTAAAGGTGGAAAGTACGCTGGGCAGGGGAACAACTTTTGCCGTCTATTTACCAGTATTGCCGGAGGAATATGTAATTAATGATGAAGAGCCGGTAGTGGGTTCAGTCGCCAAGGTTGAGCTTACCGGCCATGAGCGTATTCTCCTGGCGGAAGATAATCCGGAGGTTTTAAAGCTGCAGGAAAAAATATTGTCTAATCTGGGGTATGAGGTGGTTGGCTGCCGTGATGGCTTGCAGGCCTTTGAGCTGTTTCGTCAGGCACCAGAGCAATTTAATCTTCTCCTTACGGATATGACCATGCCGGGAATGACAGGAGCTGAGTTGGCGGTGGCGGTTTTAAAAATTAAGCCGACGATGCCGGTAGTACTCTGTACGGGATTCAGCGAGTTGATTAATGAGGAAAAGGTACGTAAAATAGGAATAGCGCAGTACTTAATGAAGCCGGTAAGCCGGGAACTCCTGGCTCAAACGATTCGCAATGCCCTTAATGGATAACGGCAGGGTGGAAAATTTGGCTGGGGAGCAGGGATTCGAACCCCGAATACGCAGAGTCAGAGTCTGCTGTCTTGCCATTAGACCACTCCCCAGCACCAAATGGAAAGGTTGTAAAATAGAAAAACATTGCCCTCTTGTCAAGAAAATTATCCATTAAAATAAAGTAATGGGTCTGAAGGGGATGGATATTCCGCTGTGTTCAGAGCCTGCCAGGCCTGCATGTCCCGGTCGAGAAGGTAACGGCCGTAGCAGCGGAAGAGATTAAGCGCCTCCCGGCAGGCCTGGGTATTTAATTTAAGACGGGATAATTTTTCCACCGGCAGTTCAAAGGCCAGGCTTAGCAGCTTGATAGTAGGCAGGGCAAGAGGTATAGCCCCTCTTTCTATATAGCAGCGGCGGCAGATTATGCTACCGTGTGCCGTTCGGAAGGCAAAGGGAGCGGCGGTTTTATCCAGTTTCCCGCAGAGGGCGCAGGCCGTTAAATCCGGTCGGTAGCCTAAGCAGTCATAGAACTTGCTGAGGAAGAGAACTAGGAGTTGACTGCTCCGCGCGGGCTGGTGGGCCAATTCCCTTAAAAACCATAGCAGGCAGCTAAACAGCTCTTCATCGCCATCATCGGCGGTCGTCCAATAGTAGAGATGCTCACAGATCAGGATTGCGGCTGTATAAGAGTTGTAGCGCTGGCGCAGGGGCAGGAAACTATCAAGCAGTTCCGCCCAGTTAATGATGGGCAGGCGATATTTATCGTTATATTGAACGGTTAAGTAGGAGAAGAGCTCCAGTTTGTTGACAAACCGTTTAAGACTCCGTTTGGCACCCTTGGCCAGCAGCTGGATCTTGCCGCTCTCCTTACTATAGCCGGTGATTAATTTATCCGATTCGCCGAGTTCCTGCGTCTTTATTACCACCAACCTAATTGTCTTTAGATTCCGCATGGTTATATGACCAATGAATATTTGAAATCTGGTCGGGCTGGTGGGCCTTGAGTCCTTCACCTGAAGTTACACTCTGGTGGTTATTGTTACTTTTAGACATCACGCTGAATAGTTACGACGACAGTTACTTAAGTCCCTCAGGGGTTGTATTTGATAAAGGCCTTACGGCGCAGGGAGGAGAGCCACTTCTGATATTCTCTTTCTTCCTCCTGTTTGTAGAGAATATTTTTTATCTCGTCATGAACCGCGCTTAGAGCCTGGGGTTTCTGACCTGGGGCATTGGTGAGCTTGAATATCTGGTAGCCGGAGGGGGTGGCGATAATTTGACTGATCTGGCCAACCCGCATATTAACGATAGCCTTTTCCATATAGGGTGCCAGGTCACTTTTTTTGAATACGCCTATATCGCCGCCGTCAGCGGCCGAGGGCAGATTGGAAAAAGAGCGGGCCAATTCCTTGAAGTTGCCGCCGGCCTCGAGTTTGGCTTTGACGTATTTAGCCTTCTCCAGGGCCTCCGACTGGCTCTTGACCCGTGAGCCCTCACCCCAGGTAATGCCGATTTGCAGGATATGGTATCCCTTGGTATCGTTTGCCTTATTCTTGTAGTTTTTCTCGTAATAGGCCTTTATTTGTGCCTCGGGAATAACAATCTTTGAACGGATCTCAAAACTTACTAAGCGGGAGCGCAGGATTTGCTGCTTTATCTTCTGACGATACTGAGCTTCAGGGGTTCCCATGGCCTTTAGGTCGGCCCGGAATTTCTGCATGGTAATATTATTATTGCGCAGAATGTCAGTAATGGCGTTGTCTATATCCTCCTTTGTTACCTCAATACCGATTTTAGCGGCCTCTTGCTCAAGGAGCAGCTGGTCTACCATATGGCCTAAAACCGCCTTCTTCGCCTTGATAAGCGCGGCTTTAAGACGGTCGGTGGGGGCTTTGTGGATAATGGCCTGGAAATAGCTTTTACCCTCGTTATTAAGATCGGAGAGGGTGATTATGTCATTATTGACGATGGCGACGATTTTATCCACCAGTTCGGCCTGGGCCATAGTGGCGCATAAGAGAATGAATAAGGCACCTAATAATATTTTGATCCGCATAAATTTTTACCTTTTGCATAAAGATTAACAGAGTAACATTCGGCAATTTATATCCAAAACTACTCTGCTACCAGATTGCGCGCAATATCTTTTTTAAACGCTCAAAGAGCGGCTCCGTGGAGACGGTTACCGTATCGACAATGAGGCGGTTATCCGGGGTCAGGCGGCTTTTGCCCCGTTGCAGCTTTATAAAGATGAGAATGTGCTGCGGGGTCACCGGAGTGTCCTCGGCAAAGGAGAACACGAAACAGGCCGGGCCTTGCTCAAGTTTGGTAATCCGCAGCCGCCGCAACTCGTCCTTTAAACTCACCGTGTCGATTAAATTCCTGGTCTCTTTGGGCAGTTTGCCGTAACGATCCAGCATCTCAGCCTCCAGTTCCCGCGCTTCGGCCGCCGACTTCACCGCCGCTATCTTACGGTAGGCGATGTAGCGCTGATTGGTGTCCGGCACATAGGATTCAGGAATAAAGGCCGATATATTGAGATTAATTTCCGGGTCAATCTCCGGGGCGGCCTCGGTATCATCCACCAGGCCCGCTGATTTTTTCTTTAATTCATTTACCGTATTCTGCAGGAGATCAAGATAGAGATCATAGCCGACGGCGGCAATATTGCCGCTCTGTGATTCACCGAGGATATTACCGCCGCCCCGAATCTGAAGATCGCTCATGGCCAGCTTGAAACCGCCGCCCAGTTCGTTATACTCCATCAGGGCCCGCAGGCGCTGTTTGGCATCCTTGCTGATCTGTTCCATGGAGGGAACCAGCAAATAGGCGTAGGCCTGCACCCGGCTGCGGCCCACCCGGCCGCGCAACTGGTAAATGCCGGCCAGCCCCATGCGGTCGGCCCTGGTGATGATAATGGTGTTGGCATTGGGGATGTCCAAGCCCGACTCGATAATTGTGGTGCAGATGAGGATATCCACCTCGTTATGGATAAAGCTGAACATGATATCCTCTAATATATTCCCCGGCATCTGGCCGTGGGCCACGGCAATCCTCGCCTCCGGCACCAGACCTTGAATTTTGAAAGCCACCTCCTGGATAGAGTGAACCCGGTTATGGACGATGAAGACCTGGCCGCCGCGCTGTAACTCCTTGATGACCGCCTCCTTAATTACCAGATCGTCATATTTGGCCACAAAGGTTTTTACCGAATGCCGGTGGCGGGGCGGAGTCTGGATGATGGAGAGATCGCGTACTCCGAGGAGCGACATTTGCAGGGTGCGGGGGATGGGAGTGGCGGTGAGGGTCAGGACATCAACCCCCACCC
>CAZZJP010000121.1:0-6278 GCA_964654555.1 uncultured Desulfobulbia bacterium | reverse complement strand
CCTGCCCGGCCCCCATGAGAGCGGGGCCCATCTCATTCATAACCGTCCGCAGATCAGCAAAGTCCGGGTTAATATAACCACGCATATTAACCATATCCGTTATCCCCTGTACCGCCTGCACCAGGACGTCATCAGCCATCTTCATGCCGCTCATAAAGGTTGCCTTTTTATCGGAGAGTGAGATTAAACGGTCATTGGGGATGGTAATAATCGTGTCGACATGCTCTTTAAGCTTACTCCAGCCGGCCTCAGCGTTGCGCATCCGGGCCCGCCCCTCAAACATAAAAGGTTTGGTGACTACACCCACGGTGAGAGCCCCTATCTCCTTACTGATCCGCGCCACCACCGGAGCAGCCCCGGTGCCGGTACCGCCGCCCATTCCGGCAGTGATAAAGACCATATCGGCGCCGGTCAGGGACTCCCGGATTTCCTGCACACTCTCTTCCGCTGATTCACGGCCGATCTCAGGATTGGCTCCAGCCCCCAGGCCCTTGGTTTTCTGCGGCCCCAGCTGAATATGAATATCAGCCTGTGAATTATTAAGCGCCTGCAAATCAGTATTAGCGGCAATAAAATCCACCCCGGCCAATTTACTTTCCACCATGGTATTAACGGCATTATTGCCGCCGCCGCCGATGCCGATAACCTTGATATTGGCCCGGCTTTCTGATTCAGCTAATACAAATGTCATAATTATCTCTCCCCATGCCCAACTTTATATGAAAGTTGCTGCTTGATGCCCGCTTAGAACATCTTACCAAGAAAACCCTTTAAACGACTGCTGATTTTACCCATGGCCTGCCGATTACGGTGAGTTGCCAAAACCTGATTGCGATTACGCAGACCATACAGGACAAGCCCCACCCCGGTGGCGCATTGCGGGGTATTGACAATATCCGTCACCCCGCCGAGATCAGTGGGATTACCAAGCCGTACCGGCTGATCAAATATCTGTTCCGCCAGATCCTGAATATTAGCGAGTAAGGCCGTACCGCCGGTGAGAACTACCCCGGCATTAACATATTCTTTATAGAGCATATTGTTCTCAGCCCGTTCATTCATCTCCTGATTAACCATGGTCAGCATCTCTTCAATGCGGGGTTCAAGAATCTCACCCATAACCCGCTGGGACAGCCGGCGGGGATTTCGTCCGCCGACGCTGGGAACCTCAATGGCCTGGTCTTTATCAATCATCCCCGAAATGGCGCTGCCGTAAAGCTCCTTTAAACGCTCAGCCTCCTTCATGGGGGTACGAAGACCGATGGAGAGATCATTGGTCAGATTATTTCCCCCCAGCCCCAGAACATAGGTGTGCTTAATGGTGCCCTCAAAGAAAATAGCCAGATCAGAGGTCCCACCGCCAATATCGAGGAGAGCGACCCCCAGCTCTAACTCCTCCGGAGTCAGAATGGCCGCCGCCGAGGCCAATTGTTCCAGCACCACATTGGCCACCTCTAATCCCGCCACATTACAGCACTTGACAATATTATGAATAGCAGTGGAGGCCCCGGTGACGATATGGACATCGGCCTCGAGACGCACCCCGGTCATGCCCTGCGGATCCTGAATACCAGATTGATCATCCACGGTAAATTCCTGGGGCAGGACATGAATAATTTTCTGATCCTGGGGGATGGGCACAGCCCTGGCGGCCTCCACCACCCGGCCAATATCGTCCCTGGTAACCTCCTCATTCTTGATGGGAATCAGCCCATGGCTGTTAAAACCCTTAATATGACTGCCGGCTATCCCCACATATACCGTAGAGATATCGCAGTTGGCCATCATTTCCGCCTCTTCAACGGCCTTTTTTATTGACTTGACAGTACTGTCTATATTGACAACAACCCCTTTCCGTAATCCAATGGAGGGATGCACCCCCATACCAATTATCTCGGCCTTATCGTCATTGATTTCCCCCACTACCACACAAATCTTGGTGGTACCGATATCAAGTCCTACGATTAATTCCGCTGTATCGTGCCGCGCCATTTATTCACCATTTTCTGCCGATGCGAACCACTGTTCCAAGTGGTAAATTGCCTAAATATTACCACTTAGAATAATTAAATGATAACCGCCTAAAATTCAATATTTTTATCGTCACGATGCAGGCAGAGAGAGACAAACTCCCCCTGACTCCGCCGCCTGATTGCCAGTATAACTGCTATAGCAGTCTCCTGGAAATTTTATGCCTACGTACACATTTAAAACGCCAAAAAGATCAGTCCCCTTTCCCCCCGGCCTATAGGAAAAATTTATATCTCCCGGCTTACAACCATCGGTCATGATTAACGCGAAACTCTAAGCGGACATCACTGATAAATATTAGTGTCTGTCCATAAATGGTCTTTTTGTCCGATCTCTGCCTTATACTCAGAGAATTTTCCTCGGAGGTAAACCCGCGAGACTCCGAAAATCCTCATTTCTGGACAGACATTAGTTATCTATTTTTTACCACCAGTATCTTTTCATCACCATAACCCATTTTAATATATGATACCTCTTTGAACTTACGATGTTTATAAAGCCATTCCAAAACCTTGGCGAGACGGGAATAGGAACTTCTGTCAATCACCGCGCCGAGATATATGGGAAACGGCCTGTCGGCCAGAAAAAGAATAACTCCCCCCCCACTACGGAAATGAAGCTCTGAAATATTCTGCCTGGGTAAAAAGTCACTACCAAATCCAGCATAATGGATAAATTTCAGGGCCAGGCTTAAAGAGCCGCCCAGCCCGGCTTTAGCCGCCGCCGGCAGCCCGCTGATAACGGGATAATCGAGTTCGTCCCCCGCTTTAACGGCAGCAAACACCTTGCCATGCCCGTCAATATAACTCAGCCTGCCGCCCTGATTTAAGAGGCACAGCGGCTTTCTCTCCTTAATGGTTATTATAAGGCGGTTGGGCCACTGCCGATCCACCTCCACCCCGGCAATCCACGGCGCCGCGGCCAGCCTGGCCTTAATCTTGTCGGAATCAAGGGATAGCAGATTATCGCCTACTCTCACCCGGCCTAAAGCCAGAACCCTGTCACGCCGCAGCCGGTGCATACCGTTGATCCTGATCTCGGTTATCTGAAAGAAATCAGAGCGGCTGAGCGAGTGATAGACCAGCATCCCAAGCCCTGCCGCCCCGCCGCCGATGACGGCCAGCAGGAGAATAAGCAGGATAAACTGGCGGCGGTTTTCAGAGGAGCGTCGACCTAAAATATGGACTAACCAATCCCCCGCTGTCCGTTTCATTGCTGCCCCCGCCTGTCATGGATCATCAAAGCGGCCCATTAATCTTACCTCCGGTTCCAGATCTATACCGCTCGCCTCCTTAACCTTTTCCTGTACCAGCCGCATGAGCCGCACAAAGTCCAGCGCCGTGGCTCCCTGTTTATTAACCAGAAAATTAGCGTGTTTCTTTGAGACCATGGCCCCGCCGACCTGCAGGCCCTTCAAGCCGGCGGCCTCAATAAGCCGCCCAGCCGCCTCATCGGGTGGATTTTTGAAGAAAGAGCCGGCACTGGCCATATTCGGCTGTTTCTCACGCCGCCGCCGACTCAATTCCCGGCAGCGAGCCTTGATTTTCTCCTGACTCGCAGGGCGCAGACGAAAAATAACCGCGGTAATAATATTTTTCCCCAGCCCCGGCCAGCTCCGGTAGCCAAGCTCTCCGAACCGGAAATCATGGCGTAAAGTCGCGCCCTCCCGGCTCATGAGCTCCGCCGCCTCCACCACCTCGGACATCTCATGCCCCCAGGCCCCGGCGTTCATCCTCAGCGCTCCGCCCACGGTGCCGGGAATGCCGGCGGCAAATTCCAGGCCGCTCAAGCCCCGCTCCATGCACCAGTCAAGCAAACCGGCGAGGCTGCGTCCCGCCTCTACATGCAGCAGGCCCTCCCCGGCCAGCGGCTGTATACGGCCCAGCTCCACGCCCAGCAAAATTACCACCCCGGCGAGGCCACTGTCCGCCACCAGAATATTACTGCCCCGCCCCACCACCTGCCAGGGGATCGCGAGACGGGACAAAACCTTGAGCAAACGGCTCAAATCGGCCGTTGAGGCCGGATAACAAACCCCGGCAGCCGAGCCGCCCACCTTTAAGGTGGAAAGGGTTGACATGGGAACATCCCGCTCAATTCTGCCGGCCCAACGCCCTGCCAGCTCGTTAATATATGCCTGACACCCGGATTTTATTCTGTGCCCCCCTCGCCCTTAATTGCCGCCAGCACCTGCTCTCCTGCCCGCCAGATACTCCCGGCCCCCAGGGTCAGAACCACATCCCCCGCCCGCAGGCGAGGAAGTACCTGAACCGCCGCCTCATTGACCTCAGCCACAAAATGAACCCCCTTCTGGCCATGGGCTCGAATCTGCTCCAGCAGGGCCTCGGATGAGACCCCGGCAATGGGATCCTCGTCAGCGGGATAGATATTGGTCATGAACAACATATCCGCCTGATGAAAGGCGGTGCAGAACTCCTTGAACAGTGCCTGAGTCCGGCTGTAACGATGGGGCTGGAAAATCACCACGAGGCGCCGTTTGGGCCAAGCCTCACGCAGGGCCCGCAGGGTAGCCCTGATCTCGGTTGGATGGTGGCCATAATCATCAATCACCGTAATTCCACCAGCCTCCCCCTTAATCTGCAGACGACGCTGCACCCCGGAATAACCAGTTAGAGCGCTGCGGATCATCTCAAAAGATACCCCGAGCTCCATGGCCACAGCCATGGCGGCCAAAGAATTATAGACATTATGAGTGCCGGCCAGGGGCAGATTTATGGTACCCAATACCTCATGACCGCGGCACAATTCAAAGCTCGAAGTCAAGCCCTTAGTCACTATATCCCGGGCGTGAATATCGGCCTGGGCACTCAGGCCGTAGGTGATAACCCTTTTCTTGATCCGCGGCAGGAGACTGGCAATATTATCATTGTCGAGACAAAGGACAACGGCCCCGTAAAAGGGAATTTTATGAATAAATTCCATGAATACGGCCTTGATTTCTTCAATATCATGGTAAAAATCGAGATGTTCCAGGTCAATATTAGTAACAATCTCAATTACCGGGGCCAGGTGTAAAAATGAGCCGTCGCTCTCATCGGCCTCAGCCACCATAAACTCACCGCTGCCCAGCTTGGCGTTACTGCCCATGCTGTTCACCAGGCCGCCAATGACCACAGTGGGGTCGAAATCGGCCTGGGACAGCAGCCAGCCGGTGAGCGAGGTGGTGGATGTTTTGCCATGACTGCCGGCCACGGCAATGCCGTATTTCTTGAGACGCATTAACTCCGCCAGCATCTCGGCCCTGGGAATAACCGGAATTTTTTCTTTACGGGCCGCCGCTACCTCGGGATTATCATCACGGATGGCGGAGGAGATAACCACTACCTCGGCCCCGGCAATCCAGGCGGCGCAATGACCGATGTGGATTTGAGCCCCAGCCGCCGCGAGGTGCCGGGTAATGTCGCTTTCTCTGAGATCAGAGCCGCTTATCTTATAGCCGAGATTAAGCAGCAACTCGGCAATACCGCTCATCCCGATGCCGCCAATACCGACAAAATGTATGTGTTTATTTTTATGGTACATTTACCGGCTCACAATTAACTTCTCGCATTCATCAACTATTGCCGCCGCCGCTTCCGGACGGGCCAACTGTCTGGCCTGTTTTTCCATCTCGCGTCGCGACTCATTATTATTTAATATTTCTACTATAGCCCGACCCAAAGCCGCGGGGCTTAAATCCCGCTCTTTAAACATCCTTGCCGCCCCGGCCGCCACAAGATAATCAGCATTTTTTTGCTGATGATTATCCGCGGCAAAGGGAAAGGGGATAAGAACAGCGGCCTTGCCCAATACGGTTAATTCGGCCAGGGTAGTGGCCCCGGCCCTGGATACCACCAGGGATGCCGGGCTGTAAATCCGGGCCATATCCTTAAAAAACGCCCTGACCTCCGCCTCTACCCTGAGCTTCTTCCAGGCCTCACGGCTCCGCAACTCATCCTCTTTGCCGGTCTGATGAATCACCCGGAAGCCAGCCGGAAGTTCCGTCAAAATCCCGCCCACGGCCTCCGGCAGCAGGGTATTTAAGCAATGCGCTCCCTGACTGCCCCCTATAATCAGCAGAACAGGTTCCCCGCTGGGCGGCCCGGCGGCAGCCTTGATAATCTCCTCCCGCACCGGGTTGCCGCTGAAATAACATTTCCTGAACCGGAAATAACGCTCAGTGCCAGGGATCGACAGAAATACCCGCCGCGCCACCCGGCCCAGCTGCCGGTTGGCCAGACCGGGTA
>CAZZJP010000120.1:0-6389 GCA_964654555.1 uncultured Desulfobulbia bacterium | reverse complement strand
CCGCTGAGGCCCTGATCAAGGCGGATGTCCACAACCTGAAGCTCTATTTTATGATTGGTCTGCCCACGGAAACCAGCGATGATCTTTTGGAGTTGGTGGAACTGGTGCGCCGCATCCAGGAACGGATCATGGGAATAGGCCGGGCCCGGGGACGTTTGAGCCAGTTGACTTTAAGTATTAACAGCTTTGTGCCCAAGGCCTGGACGCCATTTCAGTTTCATGGGGCCTTTCCCCTGGCGGATTTGAAGAACAAAGTTAAATTTCTGCGGCGGCAATTCGCCTCTTTTAATAATCTCAAATTGATTTTTGATCAGCCGAAGCATGCCTTTTTCCAGGCCATGCTGGCCCGCGGCGACCGGCGGCTGGGAGAGGCGCTGCTCAGCATTGTGGAAAACGGCGGCAACTGGCAGCAGACGGTCAGACGCTTGGGGATTGAGGCCGATTTTTACGCCACTCGGCAGCGTGGTGAAGATGAGGTTTTCCCCTGGGAAATAGTGGACCATGGTCTTGACCGCAAATTTTTATGGCGGGAATATCAGCTGGCCTTAAATTCCCGTCCTTCACGGGGTTGTGAGATCGCGGATCCGTCAATTAACTGCCGCCGCTGCGGGGTGTGTCGATGACCCGCGATAATGAGTATTATCAAGGACCGGAGCCCGCCTCTTTAAAGCCCTTCCGCCTGGTTAAGGTCTTTTCCTTCTCCGCCCTTATTCTTTTTTTAATCTCCACCATCATGCTGGCCTGGCTCATTGCCGACCATACCAAGAATATGCTTCTCCGCCGCAGTGAGGCCTATGCCATGGTGCTGGCGGAAAATCTTAATCATCAGGTCTTTCAGCAGTTTGTGCTGCCGGTACTGGTGCGCTACGGTAAGATCGGGCTGCGCAATAAGGAGCAGTTTAAGCGCCTTGATTTTATTGTTAGAAATACTATTCACGGCTTAAATATTCAGTCCGTCACCATCTTTGACCGTGAGGAGGGTATCGTCTCCTACAGTACCATCAAGGAGCGGGTGGGTAAGAGGGGGCTGGGCAAGAGCGCCTATAAAACCGCTCTGCGGGGTAAGAGTAATTCCCGCTTCATTGTCAAGGGCTCAATATTTGATTTGTTTTCTGATGAAAAGAATATCTCCTTTCAACTTAAAACCTATATCCCCTTTCGCCAGGAGATGAGAATAAGCCAGAGTACCGGCCCTATTATGGGCGTTTTCGAGATTGTCCAGAATCTGAATGCCGACTTTAAGGCCCTGCTGCGTCTGCAGGCCGTTATCATCGGGGCCGCGGTCTTAATTATGACGGTACTCTTTGTCATCTTATGGTTCATTGTGGCCAGCGGTGATAAGATTATGGCCCAGCGGGCCAGGGAGCGCCAACGCCTTGAGGAGAAATTAAATCACGCCGAGCGGCTGGCTGGTTTAGGCAAGATGGTGGCTTCGGTCTCCCATGAAATTAAAAATCCCCTTGGTATCGTCCGTAGTACGGCAGAAATTCTGGTTAAACGGATTAAAAAAATCGCTCCCGGCAATGAACAGCTCGCCGAGATTATTGTTGAAGAGACCTCGCGGCTTGATGGTATTGTGCGGGAATTCCTGGACTTCGCCCGGCCGCAGAAGGTAAGATTCATGATGGTTGATCTCAATGAATTATTGGTAAAGGCCTTGAATTTCATGGCCCCGGAGTTTGAGAAGACCGGGGTAAAATGCCGGCGGGAATTAACGCCTGATCTGCCCCCGGTTCCGGCGGATTCAGCGCAGATATATCAGGCCCTGCTTAATATATTAATGAATGCCATGCAGGCCATGCCCAAGGGAGGGAATCTAACCGTTCGTACTAAACAAATCAGAGAAGATGAGCGCCAGATGGCCGCCATTGAGGTCTCTGATACTGGTATCGGCATGTCGGCTGAGGTGGGCAGACAGGCATTGAATCCCTTTTATACCAATAAGATCCGCGGCACCGGGCTGGGCCTGGCTATTGTAAATAATATTATCACCGCCCATCAGGGCAGATTGGAATTTGCCAGCAGTCCGGGGAAGGGGACAACCTTTATAATTAAGCTCCCGGTGGCATAGGCGGTCTCTCTTGCCCAAAATCTCGAAAAATAATTTTTTTCCTTTTTTTTTTAAAAAATATATAGTAACTTCATAAAATATGCTTTTGTAGTTGTTTAAAACTGCTTAAATAAGCACAAGGAGGGTCGGATCATGTCTTATGAAATGCCCTGTTGGAAAATTATGTCCTGTTCGGAGAGTCGTCCTTGCGCGGCTCGTGAAAATCAGGACAGACCCTGTTGGGATGTTGCCAGGGATTACAAACGTCTTCAGCATAAATTGGGGGTATGTGAAGACTGCCTGGTTTATCTCCTCAAGAATCAGCCCAATGGACTTAACAGGGCTGAAATCGCCGCTATTTTTGCCTGTCGTTTCCCTTCCTCAGCTCCATGCCCCCTTTTGACCACCACTGACCGCCGCCAGGAACGAAGATTCAAACTTCAGGATCAGGCTCTGGCTTTTTTTATCCATAATTCATCCTCCCAGTCCATGCCAATTATTGACATCAGCCGAACCGGGATGTCTTTTGCTTCCCTGGCATCTACCGCCGCCCAACGCGACAGGCTGACTATTGCCATAAAGCATAATGGCAGCCGCTTTTCGCTGCCAGCCGTTATTGTTGCCAGTGTAAAATCCCAACTCTCCAAATACCAGCGTTATGGGGTAAAATTTGGAGATCTCTCCGCCATCCAGTTTAACGCCTTAGACAATCTGCTCTTAAAACACGGTAAAGCCGCCTGACTCCCCCAGTAGGGGACGATGCAGGCGGCGGGCCGAAAAAATTCCCTCCCACGTTTTTTCATGTTGACATTCTCCCGTAACTGTATTAGTTGTGGCACGTAATTTTTTTTAGTGCTACTAATAAATACAGAGAGCTGAAAAACTATGCGAAAATGGTAACTATTCAGCCCAACAATCGTGGCGAAGCCGCTCTCTGGTTTAAAAGTAATAAATTCAATATGTTGCGCGTCTTGTTAGTAACTTCTCCTAAAGTGGTGGTGAATATATTAGAAATGTAGGTTGGCGTTGAGCCGTTTTTGCGAAACCCTGAACAGTAAACAGGCTTGTCATTTAACGTTGGGTTTCTAAAAACATGCAAGCCAACGACTACGAAGTAGGATTTATCCACATTTTTGGAGAAGTTATAATAATTATGTCTAATTTACAAAAGGGGGGGAAATGAAAAAGAGAATGAAGAGGGTAATTGCTCTAATAGGGGTGATTAGTTGTGCTGGTGTGGCGTCGGCCTTGGCAGGTGTATCTGTTGATAATGAAAGTGTTCGTCAAGTCAGAGGAGATTACCATCCTTTGGAGCATGTTGGTGGTCAACTTCGCAGTGGATATATTTTGCTTGATGAAAAGGGAAACCCTGACAAAAGTAGCTTTGCTGTCGGAGGGCATCTGCATATTGATACGAAACGTTATAAAGGAATCATGGCTGGCGCGACCTTTTATACGATACAGGATCTGGGGTTGAGCAGCTCTGATCCGAATAAGATTGATCCTGATTTCTTCGATGCCGGCCTAAATTCTTTTTCAGTGCTCGGAGAGGCCTTTCTGGATGGAAAGTGGGGTAATACCGTTTTTAAGGGCGGGCGGCAGGTTTTAGATACACCACACGCAGATAGTGATGATATACGCATGATGCCTAATTTGTTTTCGGCGTATACCATAACCAACACTGATCTCAAGGGGTTGACTCTGTCTGCTGGTTTCATTGATCGTATGGCAGGATGGGAAAACGAGTTTGACGCATCCAAATTTATTAATCTTGGCCGGGTGCTTGGTCGTAAATTAGGGGTGGCAAGGGATAAGAGCACTAACGGGGCATATATGCTTTCGGCCTCTTATGATGGGATAGAGCGTTTAAATTTGGATTTTTGGGCCTACAAATTTACTGATTTTGCTAATGATATATATCTTGAAGCGGGGTATTCGCCCGATATTGATAAAGAAATAACCCTGACCTTTGGTTTGCAATATGATAGAGCTGTCGATACAGGGGATAAACTTGCCGGCACAATTGATGCGAATACCTGGGGAGTTAATGTCGAGGCTGGATTCGAAAATGTTGGTTTAACAATACATGGGGCATACAATCAAGATAGTGGTGATACCGGGGCCTTTGTCAGCTTTGGCGGCGGACCTTATTTTACATCTCTTGAAGATCAAACTCTGGATGCAATCGGTGGAAAAGGGAAGGCCTATATTTTTGGAGCCGACTATAAGGTTGGCCTCATAAAATATGGTGAACTGACTGTCGGTTCAGTCTACGGGAAATTTAAAGCAGATAACAGCTCTGATTATGATACAAGGGAGATTGATGTTAATGTTAATTATAGCTTTAAGAAATATACCTTGGAGGCTGCCTATGCCATGATTGATGACCGAACTGTTGCTCAAAACGATTTTAATCAATTTCGATTGTTCTTAACCTATGATTTTTAGTAACTATGCCGCCGGAGCTATAAATTACCTTTAACTTCGCAATGTCTGTTCAGAAAAGCGTAGACTCTGAATTAGGTTTGACTGAGTAGCCATCCTCTGGATTATTATAAGGCAAATGGTGGAAATGAATATTAGGCCACGCTTGAGCTGGCAGTACAGTTTTGAGCTGCAAAAGGCATAACTTTTTTTCTCTCAGGGCGGCGCTGATTTAGGCGCCGCCCTTTTTTTATGGAGACGACGGAGACGCTTTAAAATAGCGTCACGGTTGTTTTGCGGTTGATTGAGCATAATCACAATGGGATCGCTTTGCCCGGCCGTTAAGAGATATCCGGCATAGGTGTAAACCCCGGTCAGGGTGCCTGATTTTATGCGCCCGCCCTTATGTTTAGGCAGTAAATTGGCGTAGGGCCGGAAATAACGCAGCAGGGTCAGCATGGCTTTGGGAGTAATGCGGTTATGTCGTGAGAGGCCGGAGCCCTCCTCAACCTCATAGCTGCCCTTGGGAAGCCGTACCTGCTGGCTTAAAAAAATATTCAAGGCTCGGCGGCCCTTGATCCAGGTGGCGGGCCAGCCGAAAAGGCGCGCCCCGCAGGTCAGAAAAATCTCGTTGGCGATGAAATTGTTGGAGTAAAGCAGCATGGCCCGAATAATCTCCCGCAGGGGGCGGCGGGAGCAATGGACAAAGACGGGCCGCAGGCCTGCCGGTACCTGTCCCATTTTTATTTTCACACCCTGCCAGCCGCTTAGTGCGGCAAAGAGCTGGCCCACGTAACGTCCCGCCTGAGCGGCAGTTAAGGGCAGGCGATATTCACCGGGAGGAAGATGGCCGGCCGCCTGGGTCATGATCCTGAGATTTGGCGTCTGGGGCTCGGCCGAGCTGATCCCGTCTCGTCCTATCCTGAGATGAACGGTGTTAAAATTAACCGCTGTGGCATTAAGTCCGGCATCATAGGGGTTGAGACTGTTATCAGTGCCATCGGTGGGGCCGTTTAGATGAAAGGCGCTATTATCAATAATAATTGTCTTGACGGGTAGGGTTAGAGTGCGGCGCAACTTGGGGAGCATGGCCGTAATTTCTTCGGAGATGAGCATTGGGGCGCCTCGTCCCTGAATGAAGAGGCGGCCCTTATTATCCGCGAAAAAACGGGTCTCGAAACGATAATTATCCCCCAGCAGATGGAGAGCCATGGCCGCCGTGGTTAATTTCCAGGTAGAGGCGGGGATAAAGAGGGTCGTGGGGTTGAGCTCGGCGATAATCGCCTTATCTCTGGTCAGGATGAAGCCGCCTTTAACGACGAACTTGGCGGCTGCTGCTCCAGGGGGGGCCGCCGCCTTGACGTCCGCTCCCGCGGTCATAATAAAAATGGCGGCTATAGAGATGGCGCATAGAAGGAAGCAGATAGCAGAGAATAGAGATTCGCTCCTCGCCCCGGCGGGCTCCTCTGTATATAATAGCTTACTAATCAATTGATCTTGGGCAGGTTGGCCATGGATTTGGCGATCTCGGCGGCCGGGTAATCATAATTTTCGAGCTGGCCCTGATAGAATTTATCATAACTCACCATGTCCATCATTCCGTGACCGGAAAAGTTGAAGAGGATGTTAACGGGCTCGTTTTTGTCCCTGGTGGCCTCAATGATGGCCGCCCGGATGGCGTGGCAGGTCTCCGGGGCGGGGATAATCCCTTCGGTCTGGGCAAAGAGGCGGCCGGCTCAACCCCGACAAAGCGAATATTTTTACCATCTAATTTGTCGGCGATAAAGGGGGCGGCAATCCCGCCAAAATTGGAGCCGCCTCCACAGCAGCCAATAATGACATCTGGTTCAACCCCAATCATGGCCAATTGTTTTTTGGCCTCTAAGCCAATGATGGACTGATGGAGAACAACGTG
>CAZZJP010000119.1:0-6390 GCA_964654555.1 uncultured Desulfobulbia bacterium | reverse complement strand
AAAGGGGGGCGTGGTAATGATTATGGACGATGAACGGCCTTTACGTGATCTGGCCGCTCTCATGCTGGAACGTCTTGGTTATGAAACGGTAAAGACGGCCCATGGCCGAGAGGCGGTGAAGCGCTATCATGAGCTGTTTAAGGCTGGTAAGGCCCCGGATCTGGTTATTATGGATTTGACCATTCCCGGCGGTATGGGTGGCAGGGAGGCGGCCGCTGAAATCCTGGCTCTTGACCCGGCGGCCCGGCTGGTGGTGGCCAGCGGCTATTCCAATGACCCGGTCATGGCCCGCTGCCGGGAATTCGGCTTTCGGGCCGCTATCAGCAAACCCTACCAGTTAACTGAACTGCGGATGGTAATTAATCAGGTTATGACGGCGGCAGATGACGGTTAGAATGAGAGCCGGAGGCCGGTGAGTCCCTCTAACCATGGCAGATCGGCCGGGAAAATGTTCTTGTGATTGGCAGTCAGTTTTTAACGACTTATATTATATAGAGGCGGGGTAATGCTGATGCAAGCCGCTAAGGCATTTTCTCTTTAATGATAAAAAAGTTCTATATGAGCTATACCGGGGAGAAAATGATTTTTTGCCAACAAGACGGAAAAGTTAATCTCTCCCACCGCTCTTCTTTGAAATATGACTAATAAACAAAAGGATACGGCCTCCGAGGAGGCGCCGCAGGGATTTGTCCAGAAAATGCTTGATGCAGTAGCTCATCCCTTCTATCTCGTTGATGCCAATAATTATCAGGTGCTGCTGGCCAATGAGGCCAGCGGCTTTCCCGCTGATTACAAGGGGACGCCCTGCTATAAATTGACCCACAACAGCGATCATCCCTGTAGCGGTTCCGATCATCCCTGCTCCATCGAAGAGTGCAAACGCACCAAGGGGCCTGTGGTTATGGAGCATGTCCATACGGATGCCAGGGGCGGCGAGATGATAGTGGAAATCCACGCCTATCCCCTTCTCGATGAGCAGGGTGAGGTGAGCCAGGTTATTGAGTATTGTCTTGATATCAGCGATAAGAGGGGGCTGGAGCGTCAGCTGCGTCAGGCCCAGAAGATGGAGTCTATTGCCACCATGGCCGGTGGTATTGCCCATGATTTTAATAATATTCTCACTGTTGTCCTGGGTTTTTCTGATCTGGCCAAGAGCATTCTGCCCCCGGATCATGAGGCGGTTCCCTATCTTGAGGAGGTGCTGAAGGCCTCCCGCCGAGCGCGGGATCTGGTGGCTCAGATTCTGGCCTTCAGCCGTCAGGGTGAAACCTGTCCCCAGGCTATATTTCTCACCCCCATTGTCAAGGAGAGTATAAAACTCCTGCGTGCCACCCTGCCGGCCAATATTAAGCTGGAAGACAGTGTTTCCCCGGATTGTGGCAAGGTATTGGCGGATCCCGGTCAGTTCCATCAGGTCTTAATGAATATCTGCACCAATGCCTTTCAGGCCATGGAGGACAACGGTGGTATCTTGAGCATTTCGCAGAAGGTGGTCAAAATTAAACCCGTCGAGCTTGAGCAAATGAATGTCTTGAGCCCTGGAACCTATGTCTGTGTGGAGGTCGGTGATACTGGCACTGGTATGAACCCCTTGACCATGGAGAGAATTTTTGAGCCCTATTTTACTACCAAGGGCCAGGGCAGCGGTCTCGGGCTGTCCGTGGCCTACGGTATTATCAAACATCTCGGCGGTGATATCAAGGTGAAAAGCGAGCAGGGCCTCGGTTCCACCTTTAAGATTTATCTGCCGGAGATTATTGATGATCCTGAGAATATAGGCAATGAAGTTTTGCCGGGGGGAGATGAGCATCTGATCATCGTGGACGATGAGGCGACCATTATCAATCTGGCGCGGCGGATGCTGGAGAAGCTGGGCTATAAAGTTACCGCCTTTACTGACAGCCAGCAGGCTCTGGACGCTGTTTTGGCACGGCCCGATGAATTTGATCTCCTGCTCAGTGATTATATGATGCCGGGGCTTTCCGGTCTGGCGCTGGCCCGGCAGATCACGGAGGCGGGGATCAGGCTGCCGGTGATTATTTTCTCCGGCTACAGTCTGCCTAAGGAGTCTATGCGGGGCACTGAAAAGTTAGGGGTCAGGGATATTTTAAAGAAGCCCTTTGATCTGCGGGTATTGTCTGCCGCCATTAGAAATGCCCTTAGCGTATAACTATTATGGGGCTGGCGGCCCGGCGGAAGTACTCTTCTAACTTTGGATCACCAATCTCCATACACAAAAGATCAATGAGCTCCTGGAGACGCTCAATTGAGGCCGGCCCGGCCAGCTGCCAGTCGGCAACTCCTGGCTGGAAAATTTCATGGGCCAGGGGGCCAATTATTTTTGTCATGACGTTCTCGAGGTGCTTGAGTCTGTGAACCAGTGGGGTTGAGCCGGGCCAGCAGGCAGCCCTGCGGGTCTGGGCCTCGCCCCGCAGGGCTGCCTGGAGTTCGGCGTTTAAGAGCTTGAGGTTAGCGTTAATGAGAACGAGATTAAGGCTCGGTTTTGTGGCGACGACTAAGGCCGCCTCCGGGCTGAGCGGTCTGATTATAAGGAGAGAACTCTTAAGTCTTATCTCCATATTCACAAGACCGCCTTCTGTTTCCTGGGTCATCTGGCGGACAAAGCAGCTGATTCGATGCCAGCTCTCGGTGCCGAGCGGCCCGCTTTCATGTTTGATGATCTTATCCGGCAGTAAAATAAGGGCCGTCTGTACCGCTGGCAGAAGGTTGATTCGGGATAGAATGGGAGACAGCAGTTTGTTAACCGCCGTGTCTTGATTATTATCCCTCTGAGGGGCTGCTGCCCCTTGCCTCTCATCATGGCGTCTGACTCCTTCAATAAGCATAAAGCCAAGGGGGAGGTCAATATTTCTAATCGTCAGCGGGCGGCAGTTGTCCTTAATGTCAATTATTACCTGCTGCCAGCTGATAATCCGCATGGCAGTCTCCGCTCCACACTCATCTCCGCTCTGGGCATCCCATAACTCACCGTTGACAAAATATAAGATTCCCTGCCGCCTGCCGGATCTCACCCGCAGGGTACAGGTCTTACGCTCCAGTTCAATTAATTGCAGGAAGGAGGTCAGGGAAATTCCACTGATATGGCCTTGGTAACTCTTGTCCATGTCCTTTATTTATAGGCTTTGGAGAGCTCTGTGCTTTGCAAGGTGAATTGTGAGTATTAAAAATAGTTCGTGACTCGTTCAGGCCTTTAGATTGCGGGCCACAAAACCCCGGAGTGCAAGCCTGATGGGAGGGGGGATGTTGATAAATTGGCAGCCCAGGGCCAGGAGACCCAGGGCCTCATAATTGAGCAGCCAACGCACCTCTATTTCAATACCAAAATCAAAATGGATACCGACTAATCCCCGTAACTCAACCATAATACAACGTTCTCCCTGGTCAATAAAGATCTCATCCTGAGCCAGCGACAGGCCGATGCCTGATTCACTGATGTCGAGGACGGTGGCGGTGACTATTTCCTGCTCTGGAACCTCAATCAGGGCTCTGGCTTGGTCGGCGGCCGAGAATAATAATCTGGCATGCTTTCTTTGTTCTATTTTGTTCATAGTTAGTTGGTTTTGCTCAAGCCAGCCTCTCTGGGTGAACTACCCTTACCCTATTTGAGGCATGAGCCTCTGGCGTGTTTGAAGTTGGTATCACCGGCTATGGTCTTGCGAATGGCATCCTGCATAAGGGTGCGCATGCCATTGCGCATGGCAGCCTCCTTGATTTCCGTTAGGGGCCGGTTTTGTGAAATGAGTTGTTTGATCTCGTCGTTTGAGGTCAGTAATTCATGGATAGCAAGGCGGCCCTTGTAGCCTGATTGTTTGCAGGCCGGGCAGCCCTGGGGTGAAAACATGGTTACATTCTTTAAATCATCGGGATCTAAGGTGGCAGTGGGATGTGAACCATAGGCCTCCAAAATTGCCCGCTGGCGCTGCTCTGCCGGGTTATAGGCCTGTTTACATTTTGGACAGAGCCGTTTTACTAAGCGCTGGGCCAGGACGCCGAGCAGGGCATCGGCGAATGTAAAGGAGTCTATGCCAATGCCGGTGAGCCGGGTAATTGTCTCCGGGGCGGAATTGGTATGCATGGTGGTAAAGACGAGATGGCCGGTGAGAGAGGCCTCAATGACTGTGGTTGCCGTCTCTTTATCCCTGGTCTCGCCCACCATGATAACATCGGGATCGGCCCGCAGGAAGGCCTTTAATACGCGGGCGAAGCTCAGGTCTATTTTTGTTTGCACCTGTACCTGGCGCAGGCCGTCCTGGACGATTTCCACAGGGTCTTCAGCTGTCCATATTTTTTTTTCCGGCCGGTTTATATAGCGCAGAGCGGCGTGGAGGGTGGTGGTTTTGCCGGAGCCGGTGGGCCCAACCACGGCGATGAGGCCATAGGGCATCTCAATGAGATTTTTAAAATTCTGCAAATTGGGCTCTAAAATCCCGGCCTGATCCAGAGGCATGGCACTGCTGCTGGCCAGGATTCGTAAGACTACGTCCTCATTGTCGCCTGTGGTGGGCAGGGTGGCTACCCGCAGCTCAATCTTTCGGCCGTTGCGGGTTCTGAATTTTATTTTACCGTCCTGGGGCAGCCGGCGTTCGGAAATATCCAGTTTGGCCATAATTTTGAGTCTGGAGACCAGGGAACGTTTGTAATTAAAAGGAATGTTTCGGTAGTGGCGGCATTCACCGTCAATACGGTAGCGGATTTGGATACCCTTAGTTCCCAACTGTGATTCGACATGGATATCAGAGGCCTCGGCGGTAATTCCGTCTTCAATGATCTTATTGACCATCTGTACCACCACGCCGTCGGCCTGGGCGGCCTCGTCCGGTTCTGGCTCCTCATCCTCATAGTCAAGATCAATCTGTTCAAAAACTCCGTCTCCCTCCTCCGGGCCGGGATCAGTAAAGGAGTATTTCCCAAAATAGTAGTCAATGAATTTGTTAATATCCTCTTTAAGGGCCACGCTGTATTCAATATGGCCAATCTGCAGGGCATTGTTTATATTATCATTTTTAACCAGATCGTGGGGGTTGTCCACCACCACCTGGAGGCGGCCGTTTTCTTCGGAAACCGGGATGAAGCAGTTAGCGCGGAAGAATTGTTCTTTGATAGTCTTGATACAGGACGGGGCAACCCCGGCTACCTGTTCGTTAAACTCCAGAAATGGGCATTGATAGAAATCACTCAGGGATTTACCGATATCCTCCTTACTGAGATTAAAGTCATTCAGGAGAATATCTTCAATTAATTTGTTCTTTGAACGAGCCAGTTCCCTGGCCCGTTCAATATCGGCCATGCTTAGAAGCCTGTTTTTAAGCAGGCCGTAGAAGCGGCCGGCCTTTTCGCTGCTTTCGGTCAGGGCCGCCAGGCGTTGTCCGGCATTACTGAAGGTGGGGGAGAGGCCGATGATTTGCTGCAGGGTATTGATGGCCTCCTGGATGGCACCGTTATTTTCATAGATTATGGACAGGCGATCCATAATCTCAAGGCGTTGATCCCGGTCGGCGCTTTTATCCTTCAAGGCCTCTTCAAAATTGCTTTGAGCCCCGAAGGGGTCGTCTTGCTGCAGACAACATTCGCCCATGGCGCACCGAATGGTGGCGGGCCGATAGCCGCTGGCGGCCAGGCCCTCTAATTCGGTTATGGCTTCGGCGTGAAAGCCGGCGGTGATTAATCCCTCGCAGGTAAGCCATTGCTCTTCCGGATCCAGGCCGGTGCTTTGGGCGGTATGTGAGTTGTTTCTGTCCATGGCGGCGGTGAGTTCCTGGACGTTCTCCTTGACTGCATCACTGGGTTCTGCCGCCATGATTGCCTGGCAAATAAGTCTGGCCTCTTGCTCCAGCCCCTGACTCCAGTAGAGCTGGGCCTCGATAATTTTTTTTCTTATGTCTTCGGTAATCATAGTTTTGTAAGTTGATGATTATTCTTTCCACCCACCGATAATACCGGCAGTCTCTCTTTCTGCCGCCATAAAAAGCCTTTAAACATGAAATGTTCATTGGTGCCCGCTTCCTGCCAGCGCCAGTTATCATCTATGCTTATTTCCTTGCCCGGTTCGTCAATAACGGCACCGCCGCCCTGTTGGTTTTTATAGAGAATAATCAAGCTGCCGCTCTTTCGGTTCACCTGATCAGGGGCGTTTATCAGCGGCGCGAGCCAGGGCAGCTCTAAGCGGCGGAGGGCGGCCTCCGGCATTTGAGCCAGCTCTCCCTTAAAAAGAGGTTGTAATTTTGACCAGGGCCGTGGTTTTAGTTTTTTCACGGGCAGGGGCCGGTCTGATGGTAATCTGGCGGGGCGGCCCTGGGTCTCAATGGTCAGTTCATCGGGCGGGATGAGGACGGTAATTCCCTGCCAGCGGGCCTTAAAGAGAACGGGCCA
>CAZZJP010000118.1:0-6393 GCA_964654555.1 uncultured Desulfobulbia bacterium | reverse complement strand
TCGAAGAGCCGCATGGTCTCAATGAAGTCACCAAAAAAATTGAGGCGGATGGGATAGGTAAAACCGGGGGGAAAAATATCTAAAATATCACCCCGCAAGCTGTATTCCCCGGCATTCTGCACCAGACTGCCGCTCTCGTAACCCGCTGTGTTCAGCGAGCGCAGAAAATCATCAAGGTCAATTTCCTCTTCGGCAATGAGCAGCTCCGTCAGGCCGGTGAGAATACCAGCTGGCATAACCCGCCGCAGAAGGGCTTCGGCTGAGGTTGTGACTAAGAAGGGGCCGCTGGTGGTCTTTATCTTGTAAAGGGTGCTGAGACGCTGGGCAGTGGTGTACGGGTCGGGAGATAACGGGGTATAGGGCGGAATCTCGTAGCCGGGGTAATTGAATATGGGCAGTTTGGTGAAGAGTGCCATATCCTCACCAAGCTGTTTGGCCTCTGTCTCGCCTGTTGATACGCAGAGGACAGACCGTCCCGACTGCTGAGCGGTGAGACAAGCGGTTAGAGCGGCGGCCGGATCACGCAGACCGCTGATATCAAGCCCCTTGTCCTGGGTACGGCCCAGGATCAGGGGCAGGTCTTGAAATATCACTTTCTTGTTGGATTTGGTTGATTTATATCAGGAGGCATGGGCAGCGGCAGGCCATGGGGACTCAACGCGATACTGCTTTTAGACCCTTAATAATTCGTTTAAACGCTAAAATGTACCGCCCATGGTGAAGTCCCAGTTACTCTGCTGCTCGTATGGTTTTGGATCAAGATTATATCCCCATTCGAGACGCAGCGGCCCCATGGGTGAACGCCAGCGGAAGCCGAAGCCGACACTCTTCTTGATGTCGTTGAAATCCCAGTCAGAGTCTTCAGCGTAGACATTACCGGCATCAAAGAAGGTTACGCCCCGGAGGCCCGCGTCTTTAAGGAGGGGGAAGATGTATTCCAGGTTGTAATACCACATCTTGGCGCCGCCGATTTTCTCGCCGGTAAGGGGGTCACGGGGGCTGATGCTGGAGGCCTTGAAGCCCCGGATGGTATTAATACCGCCGAGATAGTATTTTTCGAAAACCGGCAGCTTGTTGCCGGAATTGGCGAAGGCCAGACCGGCGGATAATTTATTATGGATAGTGGTATCCCAGGGCAGCGGATAATACCAGCTGGTGGAGGCCTCCAGTTTGGTGAACTGGCTGTCGCCGCCGAGGGGACCGCCGGCATATTTAAGAGACATGGAATAGATATGGCCGCTGGTGGGATTAATCCGGTGGTTCAGGGTGTCTTTCCCCAGGCCCACGCGGACGGAGCTGGTGTAACGAATGTTCATGGAGTCCAGAATAAGCTGGGAGGTGTAGGTGCTGAGATTGGTCAGCTTGGTATCATCAAAGCTGTAACCGAAGGAGAGGTGCCAGTTGTCCCAGATGGGGTAGGCAAAATTCACCCCGACGCCCTTGGATTTTTTGGTATAATTGTCGTAATCCCGCGACCAGTTATAGATATTAAAACCAAAGAGCAGTTCGCTATCGGCGAGATGCGGTTCGGTAAAGCTGAAGTCGTACTCAGTGCTTCTGCCGCTTAAATTGGCCTTTAATGCCACCCTCTGACCCTTGCCCAGGAAGTTGTTCTCGCTTACCTGGCTCATGAACATGAAGCTGTCCACGGAGCTGTAACCGGCCCCGATACTGAAATTGCCGGTAGCCTTCTCTTTGACATCGACATTGATGTTCATCTCGGAACTGTCAGCGGTGGGCTGCGGGGTGATATCCACATGCTCAAAATAATCTAAACGTTCTAAACGCTGCTTGCTGATCTTCAGGGCAGTGGCGTTGAAGATGCCCCCTTCCTTGACCTGCATCTCGCGGCGGATAACCTTATCGCGGGTGCGGGTATTGCCCTTAATGGTTATGCGGTTGATATGTACCAGCTCGTTTTTGGCGATGGAAATGGTGACGTTGATCCGTTTATTCTGCATGTCGCGCTCGGTATGGGGCGTAACCTCGGCAAAGGCATAGCCTTTGGAGGCGTAGTAATCCGTAATTTTCAAGACATCATCACGCAGAGTTTTCCGGCTGAAGAACTTTTCCTGCCATAATTTGGTAAGTTTTATGAGGTTGGCCTTGTTCGTAATCAGATCGCCGCTCAGATCAACAGTACCCACCCGGTAGCGCGGGCCTTCAAAAATATTGAAGTTGATATATATCCACTCACCCTTATGGGTAATTTCCGGTTTACCCACCCTGGCGTCAATATAGCCGTGGTTGTGATAAAAAGCGGCCATACGGGCGGAATCCTGATCAACAATATTGACTTTAAGAATCCCGCTGTCGGTGAGCCAGGAGAGCCAGCCCCGTTCCGAGGTCTGCATAATTTTTCTCAGGGCCTTGGCGCTAAAGGCCTTGTTGCCGGTAAAGGTAATATCCTTGATATAGACCTTGTGACCCTCCTGAATTTTAAAGGTGACATCAACCCGGCCGTTTTGGAGCTTTTTGATATCAGCCGCCACTCTGGTGTTGTAATAGCTCTTGTCCTTATAAAGTTTTTTGATGCTGGTAATGGATTTCTGAACGTCTTTGTTGCTGATAATGCTGTTGGGTGAAAGCGTAATAACGTCTCTGATATCGCTTTCCTTTATTTCATTTTCACCAGAGATAATTACCTGGCTGATGACAGCCTTTTCAAGGACATGAAAGGTAAGACGGCGGCCCTTGTCGGTGGGAGACGAGGTGACCGTGATGTTATCAAAATAGCCCATCTTGTAAATAGCCTTGATGGCCTCTTTGATTTTAGCAGGAGAGTAGAGATCACCGGCGGTCAGATCAATTTTCTGGCGGATGGCACCGGAATCTATCTTTTTATTACCGCTGATTACGATATCGGCAATGATGGAATAGCGGTTGGTAAAGGCCATGATCCGGCGGCTGATTTTGCCGAATATTGTCGAGAGAGCCTCGGCACTTCCGCCGTCCTGATAGAAAAAATTACTGTGGGCCGGATCAAGAAGATCCATTACCCGCATGTCGACACTGATCTTACTGCCAAGGGGAGTAAGGCTGCCAAAAACGATATATTCCGTACCCTTGGGCAGGGGCAGGGCCTTGAGGGCCGCTGCTGTGGGCGGCCAGTTCTGATAATTGATGATACCGCTGCTCTGACTGCGCTCTAACATGGAGAGCCCGGCCGCGTCGGCGGCCTTTTTGAGAGCGGCGTCAACTTTGGCCTGCGACATGGCCGCGGAAGGCCCGGTATTCAGTTTCAGGGGCAGAACAACGGTATTGGCGGCCCAAGCGGCCGACAGGCAGGGAATTATCAATAAGGCGGCTGTTAAAAAGACAATCAGTGGTGAGCAGCAGGCCTTAAACGAGTGGGATATATTATTTTTAATCGGCATATCGTCTATTAAACGTAAATTAGTAACCATATTAGCATAAAAATTGTCGGCAACTTTAAACTTTAAACCTGCCGCCGTCAACTGAAAACCGGTACTCAGGCTTTTACTGAAACTGAGCAGGGTGTATTGCAATACGCCCCTGCGGGGGTGTTGATCAACCGTAAGCCGATGTTGGCGCTTTTACTGCAGACAGCCGTTGGCCAGGGTCAGACAGCGATCCATGCGGGAGGCTAAGTTATAATTATGGGTAACCATGATTGTTGCCAGTTTGAACGTATTGTTCATTTCCTTGAGGAGTTCAAAGACCTTGAGGCCGGTATCCGGGTCAAGGTTACCGGTTGGTTCATCGGCCAGCAGCAGGGCCGGTTTCATAATCAGAGCCCGGGCCAGGGCCACGCGTTGCTGCTCACCGCCGGAGAGCTCGCCTATTTTGCTGTCGGCCTGATTCGTAAGGTTGGTTTTTGCCATGAGAATATCAGCCTCCCGGCGCAGGGCGGTTTTATCCATACCGGCAATCAGGCCGGGCATCATGATATTTTCTACAGCGCTGAACTCCGGCAGCAGGTGATGGGATTGAAAGACAAAGCCAATGGCCCGGTTGCGAAAATGATCTAATTCCCGCCCCTGACGGGCAAAGACATCGCGGCCCTGATAGAGCCAGGAACCGGCGCTGGGCCGTTCCAGAGTGCCCAGAATGTTGAGCAGGGTAGTTTTACCAGTACCCGAGGCCCCGACAATGGCGATCATCTCCTCTTCGGCAATGGTTATGTCGAGATTATTGAGTACGGTGAGCGGGGGCGGGCCGGCAAAGGTCATGGTGATACCACGGGCCTCAAAGAGTGGGGCTTTGCCGGTGTCCGCTTTATTCTGGTTTATCTCATTCATCTAAATTCTTTTTTCAGCTTAACTGATAATAGGTTGTTTGATCTGGTTTTTATTGGGAAATCTGTTTATATGAAAGTCAGCTGTCAAGGATATATTGGCCTTGCCACGACTTTCATGTTTCGTTGGGGCCAGGTTGACCTGGGGTACTAAAACTGATGCTACCCAACGGTGTAACAGTGAACTTACTCGTAACGCAGGGCCGTGGCCGGGTCAACCCTGGCCGCCTGCCAGGATGGATAGAGAGTTGCCAGCAGGGTGATGATAATGGCTCCGGCGGAGATCATGATAATATCCCCACTGTTAAGCTCCACCGGCAGGGTGGAGATGGGATAGACATCCGGCAGCTTAATAAAGTGATAACGGGCCAGCAGACGGCAGGCTGTGATGCCGCCGATGAGCCCGCATATGGTGCCGGTGAGCCCGATAACCAGCCCCTCATAGATAAAAACCTTTCTGATCTGGGCCGCTGTCGCCCCCATGGCCTTTAAGATAGCAATATCCTTGCTTTTTCCCATGACCACCATAATCAGGGTGCTGACAATATTAAAGGCGGCCACGATGACGACTAAGGCGACGATGATGGCCAGGGCCGTCTTCTCAAGCTCCAGGGCGGAAAAGAGATTTTTATTCATTTGCATCCAGTCACGGCTGATGTAATTCAGTCCCAGGCGTTTCTGGATCTCTAAAGAAATATTGCGGGCCTGGTAAATATCATTTAGGCGTACCTCAATCCCATTGACCCTTTTCCCCAGTTTAAGGAAATTTTGGGCCGTTCTCAGGGAGACAAAGGCCATGGCCGAGTCGTATTCATACATGCCGCTTTTGAAGATACCCAAAACCCGGCAGGTCTTGATACGCGGCAGAATACCAATGGGGGTCAGCGGCCCTGAGTTGGACATAAGCCGAACCTTATCGTTATGATAAACCCGCAGCTGGCGGGCCAGCTCGCTGCCGAGGATGATGCCGGGAAGGCGGTGGCTACCGGGCTGGCCGCTTGCCGGCCCGGTAAGATCCTGGAGCTTGCAGCCCTTGATATATTTACCAAGACGCAGGGCCTGGGCCGCCGAATTCGGGGCGATGCCGCGTAAAATGGCCCCGGTACCGCCCCGGTCACTGGTAATCATGACCTGGGTGAAAACATAAGGGGTAGTGGCCGTTACGCCTGGTATCCGCCGGATTTTGGCCGCGATTTTTTGATAATCATCAATCTGGCCGCCATACTTCTGGACAATAATATGAGCGTTGATGCCTAGGATTTTACTGCGCAGTTCATTGGTGAAACCGGTCATGACGGCCAGGACAATAATCAGGGCCATGACCCCGATGGCGACCCCGGCCACCGATATAACGGAGATCAGAGAAATAAAGCCCTGGCTGCGTTTGGCCTGCAGATAACGGCGGCAGACAAACCATTCAAAATTCACTTGCTATGCTTCCGGACGGAGATGGGGAAAGAGAATAACGTCGCGGATGGAGGCGGCGTTGGTGAGCAGCATTACTAAGCGGTCAATGCCGATTCCCTGGCCGGCGGCCGGCGGCATGCCGTATTCCAAGGCCCGGATGAAGTCTTTATCAAGCTCCGGGAATATTTCCTCATCGTCTCCCCGATTGGCAATCTGGCGCTCCATGCGCTGGCATTGATCCACCGGGTCATTCAACTCGCTGAAGGCGTTGGCTATCTCGCGGCCGGTGATGAAGAGCTCAAAACGGTCGGTTATGGAGGGATCATCGGCATTACGACGGGCCAGGGGTGAGACCTCGGTGGGATAGGCGGTGATAAAGGTGGGATCAGTTATATTTTCTTCCACCAGTAATTCAAAAAGTTCGGTACGGGCCTTGCCCGGCCCGGCATTTTTATCTAACTGGATACCTTTTTCTTTCGCCAGGGCCATAACCGCCTCATCATCGGCTACCGTCTCCGCCGCGATACCGCCAATCTCGGTGAGGGACTGAGCCATGGTTATCCGCCGCCAGGGCGGGGCGAGATTAACCTCTGTGCCCTGATAATTGATCTGCATACTGCCGTTGACCTCGGATGATATCCAGGAAACCATCTCCTCGGTGAGGTTCATCATATCCTCATAGGTGGCGTAGGCCTGATAGAATTCGCACATGGTGAATTCCGGGTTAT